>JBFRWL010000436.1:0-4704 GCA_051439565.1 Prochloraceae cyanobacterium | reverse complement strand
TGTCCAATAAAATGTAATAAGTACAATGTGGTATTACTCGTTACTCTTTATTTTTTACTCTTTTTATTCTTCCTTTTCTGCTGTGGTAGGGAATAAAGCGACAGCAGCGATCGCGTCTTCATTGTCCAATCTCTGCACTCTTACTCCCGTCGCCATTCGAGATTGAAGCGAAATTGCATCTACCGCCTGACGGATAATAATCCCTCGATTGGTAACAATCATCAATTCGTCGTCTTGATTGACCACATCGATCGCGGCTAGACGATCTTGTTGGGAGCGAAATTTAATTGCTCTTACCCCCATTCCCGCACGGTTTTGCAGTCTAAATTGAGAGATAGGAACTCGTTTGCCATACCCCCCAGTGGTAATCGCTAGCATCCAGGGACCTTGGTTGGCTTCTTCATTGGCTAAATCTTCTGTCTCTAAATGTTCGTCGTCTTCTTCATCCCCAGCCGTGCCGATACTAGCAACTACTTGACTTGGTAAAATATCCATGCTGATAATCTCGTCGTCGCGGCGCAGTTTCATCGCTTTGACTCCTTTGGTGGCGCGACCTAAAGGACGTAATTGCTGCTTATCTACTCGGAAGTGAATCGCCATTCCCTGACGAGTACCGACGATCGCGCTATCTTCTTCGCGAGCAAGTTTTACCCAGCGCAGTTGATCGCCTTCTCCCAAGGAAATCGCAATCAAACCATTAGTACGAATATTACTAAAAGCTGCCAGTGCAGTCTTTTTGATGAAACCTTTGCGGGTAAGCATCACCAAATACTCGTCTTCGGTAAACTCGGTCACTGGAACGATCGAGGTGATTTTTTCCTCTTTAGAAATGGGTAACATTTGCACGATCGGAATTCCTCTAGCAGTGCGGGAAGCTGCAGGAATTTGGTAAGCATGGATCGAGTAAACTACGCCGCGATCGCTAAAGAATAAAATTCGATCGTGATCGCAACAACTGAGAAAATGCTCCACCACGTCGTCGTCTTTAATCCGCGCTGCTGCTTTACCGCGAGTCGCTCTACTTTGAGCGCCAAAAGCATTGACTGGCATTCGTTTAATATAACCTTGCTGGGTCAATAAAATTACTGCCTGTTCGTTAGCAATTAAGTCAAGATCGACGATTTCTCCTTCTGCTTGAACGATCTCTGTCCGTCGCGGGGTAGCGTGGATTTTTTTGATTTGCTCGACTTCTTCTTCGATAATTGCTTCAATTCGTTCCCGCCGTGCCAGTATGTCTTGTAAATCGGCGATCCGTACCTGTAACTCTTCGTGTTCTGCTTGAATTTTCTCTGCTTCTAAAGCAGTGAGGCGGCGCAACTGCATTTGCAGAATCGCATCTGCTTGCACTTGAGATAAGCCGAATCTCTCTATCAGTTCGCCTCTTGCTGTCGCCGCATCTGCAGCACTCCGAATCAAGTCAATAACTGCATCTAGATTGCCTAAAGCAATTAATAAACCCTGCAAAAGATGGTCTCTCTCTTCTGCTTTTCTGAGTTCGTATTGCGTCCGCCTGGTAATTGCTTCCATGCGGAAATCGAGGAAGACTCTCAGGAACTGTTTAAGGGTCAGTAGCTGAGGTTCGCGATTGACTAACGCTAGCATATTAGCGCCGAAGTTAGCTTGCAAGGGGGTTTGCTTGTAAAGATTGTTAAGAACTACTCTCGGATAAGCATCCCTTTTTAATTCGATTACTACTCGCATCCCGTCGCGATCGCTCTCATCCCGAATATCGGATATACCATCTATCCTTTTATCGTTTACTAATTCAGCAATTTTTTCGATCAGTGCTGCTTTGTTAGTTTGATAAGGTAGTTCGGTAATAACGATCGCTTCTTTATCTGGTCTCCCTCGCTGTTGCAAAGTTTCAATATTTGCTACACCCCGCATAGTAATTGAACCACGTCCTGTGGTGTAAGCATCTTTTATCCCAGCACGACCTAATATCTGTCCTCCCGTCGGAAAATCTGGTCCCGGAATATACTTAATTAACTCGGTCTCGGTAATCTCTGGATTGTGGATTAATGCCACTAACCCATCTACTAATTCTCCTAGGTTATGGGGTGGGATATTAGTTGCCATTCCCACAGCAATTCCAGAAGAACCATTGAGGAGTAGTTGAGGAATCCTCGCCGGTAACACTACTGGTTCTTGTTGGGAACCGTCGAAATTATCGACAAAATCTACTGTTTCTGATTCAATATCCCGCAGCAGAGCGTTAGTTGTCAGCGCTTGCAAGCGGCATTCCGTGTAACGCATGGCGGCTGGCGGGTCGTTGTCAACCGAACCGAAGTTACCGTGTCCTGCAATTAGGGGGTTGCGCATCGAGAAGTCCTGCGCCATCCGCACTAAGGCATCGTAAACCGCTGTATCGCCGTGAGGGTGATATTTACCTAGCACTTCCCCCACTACGCGAGCGCATTTGCGGAAAGGACGGTCTGCGGTCAATCCTAGCTCGTACATAGCATAGAGAATGCGTCGATGGACTGGCTTGAGACCATCTCTGGCATCTGGGAGTGCTCGTCCTACAATCACGCTCATCGCGTATTCTATGTAAGACCGAGACATCTCGCTACTTAAATCCGTGGGGATAATCCGCTCCTGGGGGAAGCTCATAGGGCGAAAAACTCCATTAAAATGCAAATAATCCAGTTAAAAGTCAAACTATATCGAGAAAATTTCTGTTTCTCGCGCAAAAACTCTCAAAATATTGCGATTTTACTTCTAAATTTTACCACAAAATCACTACTTTTGGCACAGGTTTTCGACAGTCTCGTCAACAGGTCTGCCGTGAGTTATTAATTAATTTCTCTAGCCGTGATTTGTCAATCAATAAAAGAGCAAAAACAATTTGTAACTTTACTTATTTAAGTCAATGTAGAAGAGGTTTGCCAAAAAGATTGAGTTTTCTCATCTAGCGAAAGAGATACTACTATACAATTAACAATCTATTTTGGTTATAATTTAGTTTCTAGTCCATATTATTGCAGCTAAAAAAATATTTTTTATTTCAATTATCTACAAATAAATTAGCTACGAGAAAGTCACTTTTATAGTTAAAGAATAAACAGAAAGAATATGGCAAATAAAGAACATCTCCAAAAAATCCTCAAGAAAGGGTTAGGGGAATGGAATAATTGGAGGAACAATAATCCTGACATATTTCCCGACTTGAGTAAAGCCGACCTCAGTGGCTCTAACCTTTGTAGAGCTAATCTAATAGCAGCAGACCTGAGTAGAGTTAACCTCAGTGGAAGCACCCTCATAGGAGCCGACCTCAGCGGCTCTAACCTCCAGGGAGCGTATCTGAGAGGAGCAGACCTCAAGGGAGCCTACCTAGAAAGAGCAGATCTGAGAAGAGCAGATCTCAGTGGAGCAGATCTGAGGGGAGCAGACCTCAGTGGAGCCAAACTAATTGAAGCTAACCTCGGTCGAACCGATCTCAGTAGAGCCAAACTGATTGAAGCGAATCTTAGAGGAGCCTACCTTAATGGAGCCTACCTCAGTGAAGCTAAACTGGTTGAAGCCTATCTCAGAGGAGCCAAACTCAACGGAGCCAAGCTGATTGAAGCTAACCTCAGAGAAGCAGACCTGAGTGGAGCTAAACTAATTGAAGCTGATTTAAGTGGAGCTAACCTTTGGAAGGTTAACTTAATTAGAGCTTGTTTGCTTGAAGCCGATCTCAGAGGAGCTAATTTGTGGAGAGCTAAATTAATTGAGGTCGATCTCAGAGGAGCCAAACTTTGGAGAGCAAAACCTATTGAAGCCGATCTCAGAAGAGCCTCTTTAAGTATAGCGGATCTGAGGACAGCTAATCTCAGTAGGGCTAAACTAATGGAAGCCGATCTCAGGGGAGCTAATCTGTGTAAAGCTTCTTTAATGGAAGCAGATTTGAGTCATTCGTCCCTCAGCGGAGTTAAAGCATTAGACAGCAACTTTAACAAAGCAATATTTACTGGAGCCTGTTTAGAAGATTGGCAAATTAATCGAGCAACCAACCTAGAACAAATCATCTGCCAATATTGTTATTTGAGCAGCGAGCCACGGAAACGCTATCCCCCCGACCCTAAGAAATATTTCCTTCCTGGCGAATTCAGTCAACTCTTCCAAAAGACAACGGAAACTGTCGAGCTAATTTTCAGCAATAGTATTGACTGGCATATATTCCTGAGTTCATTTCTAGAATTACAGGTTGAAACTGGTCATGGCGAACTATCCATTCAAGGAATAGAAAAACAATCCGATCGCGCTTTAGTCATTCGACTAGAGATTTCCGCCAAAGGTAAGGGGTTAGAAATTGAACAGAGTTTTTGGCAAAAATACAAAACTTTGCTCAAAGCTAAAGACACTCAGAAAGTTGGTTATTCTCAAGTAATAGATTCTACAATTCAAGAAAATACTAAATTACTAAAAATTATTGAAGCTATAGCTGAAAAAGATAAAACCCTTCAAAGCATCTAGCAGCAAAGCTAGTTAAGTAGTTGAAGTAAATTAATTAAGCTATTGTCTCGTCTGGCAATCAGCAATCAATGTAGCTTGACAAAAAAACTAGAAGGATGAAAATTTTCATCCTTCTAAGCTCATTGTATGACAATAGTATTACAGAGCGTTACCACGAGGTAGAACTTCTTCTGGGAATTCAAAGTTTTCGTGGGGTTGGTCTTGAGGTGCCATCCAAGCACGCAGACCTTCGTTTAAGAGAATGTT
>JBFRWL010000435.1:0-7494 GCA_051439565.1 Prochloraceae cyanobacterium | reverse complement strand
GCATTCTAGCGCTTATTTCTCCCAAAGTTTCATAAACTGTTTGATTCCCCTTGATTAGTAAGTGTAGAGATAAATATTTTTCGCAGTAGAGGTAATGAGTTTTGTCAACGATGTAGAGTCGAAAAATTAATGCAAACCGATCGCAATAAAAGGGTTAACAACAAGACATTTGTACGAAATGTAATAAATTTTCAGTAATTTTCTCTCAACAACATTTCCGCCTCAGTGCGACTCTTAATTTTTCCATCGAGAGTAGCTGTAAGTAGCTCGTCGAGAATTTGTTTATAGATCGGTCCGGGTTTATAGCCAAGCACTTTTAAATCATTGCCATTTAGTGGTGAGTGTATCTTCGACCAGTGGGTCAGATACTGCCAAATAGTACGCCGGATATTTCTCGGACTTCTAGCTGCTAATAAGACTAGAGTTGGTAAATTGTAATGCCGCAGCAACTTAACTATTTCACTCGGCAGGCGACAATTAGGTAAAGATTGAGTAACTTTACTTTCAACCTTTTGTAGCTGCTTGAGTCTTTGGATACTATCTTTTGGCAACTGAAGATTAGTGGCTAATGTACCTCGCTCTGAAACAGCTAGGCAAGCAATTAAAGCTTCTAATCTAATTAACCAGTGGCTGCAACTTTGTTCCGGATCGAGACAGCGCAGCCAGCGATCGACGCAGCGTATTTGCCACCATAAATCTCTATCTAACTTTAACGTCGGATGCAGACAGCGCAGAGCGCCAAAAGAAGCAAGTAACTGGAGCGCGGTTTTCCAGTAAGGAGCTTGAAGAATATATTTAAGTTCGGATTTGAGCCTAGTGGTTAGTGCTGGTGCGAGATGATTTTCTAATCTCAAACGATCGTAAACGCCGCTTTCAATCGCGTAACGAATGTATTCTTCTGTTTGTGGCTCTATTTCAAACTCCAGTCTGACTGCAAAGCGTACCGCACGATAGATCCGAGTCGGATCTTCGATAAAACTGTTGGCGTGGAGAACTCGAATTTGACGAGAACGCAAGTCGAGCAACCCACCAAAAAAATCGAGCAATTCTCCGGCTCTGGGAGAAGTTAACCTAACAGCTAAAGCATTAATGGTAAAATCTCGTCGATATAAGTCTTGACGAATGGAACTAGCTTCCACTTCTGGGTTAGCAGCAGGGTAAGGATAAAATTCTGTCCGTGCTGTAGCAATATCTACCCAGAGATTGCCCAACTCCTGATCTTTGTGCCACAACAAAGCCGCAGTTTGAAAAGCGCCGTGGACTGAGGTACGCGCTTGAGGATAGATTTTGCGTAACTCAGAAGCTAATTCTACTCCTGCGCCGTCATCGGCGGCACGATGAAAGCCATCTACTACTAGATCAATGTCTTGTAGTAGTAGGTTGCGATCGCCTTGAGCTAGTAGTAAGTCTCGAACCGCACCCCCTACTAGATAGAGGTGCCAACCTCGTTTTTGCGCTTGCAATGCTGCTTGTTCCAGAAACTGCCAAATTGATGCAGCCAAGCGATCGCGAATAGAAGGTAACAGACAAGCAATGAGGGGAAACCGATCTCCCTTACCTTCTCTAGAGTTATTTCTTTCTTGATGTAACTGGCGCAATACATCGGTACGGGTGACAATTCCTATTAGTTGACCGGTTTCGACAACAGGCAATCTCCCCACGTCGTAAGTCACCATTAGAGATTCAATTTCCTTGAGTGGCGTCTCTGGCGCAATCGTTTTTAAGTTTCTAGTCATGTAACCTTTGACTGGCGCGTGACTAAAACCATGGTGCAAGGCTAAATCTAAGTCCCGTCGAGAAATAATTCCCACTAAGCGATCGTTTTCATCCACTACAGACAAACCAGAATGACCGTAACGGAAAAGAATTCTCTCGGCTTCTCCAATAGTTGTATCTGGTCGAATTGTTCGCACTGGCGAGGACATCAAATCGATCGCTGTTGGGGTGTGGGGTATTTGCTCTTTGAGCAGGTCTACTAAATGTTTTAAGGTAGCTTCCCCCTCTACCCCGCGCATCACTACTGAAGCAGCTTGAGAATGTCCCCCACCGCCAAACTGCTCGAATAGCTGATTGAGGTTAGTTCCGTCAATGCGCGATCGTCCAATTACAGTTAATCTTACCTGTCGTCGCTGTTCGTCTTGCGAGTTTTCTCCTCTTGCTTCCCGGTGACATCTGCTATATTGGTGTGCCAACAGCAAGGCATCGCTTTCGGTTAAATCTAACAGTCGCTCTGTCAGATTAGATAACCCAGGCATAAAAATTTCAGTTGTCAGCAGTACCGAAGCAATACTGTAACCTTCAACTGTAGTCTTTTCCAGCTTTTGCAGCGCTTGGGTGAATAATTGCTGTAGCTGAGGCGACAAACCTGGCTCCACGTATTCAGAGATAATCCGCACATTAGCTCCCCTCTCCATTAACCAAGCTATGGCTTTAGCATCGCGGGCATTTGTTTGCTCAAAAGTTAGAGAACCCGTGTCTACGTGAATTCCCAGTGCCATCACCGTAGCTTCAAAGGGAGTGATGGGAAGATCTTGTTGCTGTATTTTTTCTACGATCAGGGTTGTGGTTGCTCCTACATCCTCAATCTCAGTGTAAGTAGCACGAATATCGCAGTCTCCATCTAGGTGATGATCGTAGATTTCAACAGCATTTAATTGAGGTAAATCGAACCAAGCAGCAGCTTTTCCCAGGCGATCGCGCTTTTGATTGTCTACTACTACCAAAGAGCGAATTTTTTTCGGGTTGACGCTACGCAGTTCGATCAGAGCAAATTCGTCTCGGTGCAGTGCCAAAAAATCCCGCACTGTTGGATGCGCTCCCCCAGTTAATACCACTCTTGCACCTTTTTTGAGTAGCGTTAGCCCTACTGCAGCGCCTACAGCATCGAAATCAGCGGTTTGATGACATAAAATTAGATCCATCATATTTTTAGCTATAGTACTGCAACCTTACAAACAAGATCTCAAACAGTGCTGGTTGTGAAGCTCCCTCTTTACTATTGTCTCTGAATTTACTTGACACTGAAGCATTATTCTTGGGAAAATGCTCAAGGCTATATTTACCCCTCCAGAAGGCTGACAATAAAATCTAGATAACCAAGACAAATAAACTAAAACTAATACGAGCTGGATAAATAAAACTTGGGATAGTTAATCTATTACCAAGAATTTAACTAAGCCAAAAAAAGTTGCGTCTGCTTGAGTAACAGGCAAGCTGGAGAAGGGAAGAATTTTGCGATCTGCCTCAAGGTTTAAAGGTCTGAGGGAGATAATTTTTGGCGGTGGCTGCGTCCGCTGACCTGTTGTTTTGTTGTTGTAGGAGAACTACTAAATGTCGATCATTTTTCAACTATCACTTACTGCTCTAGTGTTGTTTTCTTTTGTCATGGTCATTGGAGTGCCAGTGGCTTATGCTTCTCCGCAAACTTGGGATCAGTCTAAACCACTGATATTTATCGGTTCTGGTATCTGGATCGTGTTGGTTATTGTAGTTGCTATCTTGAACTTTTTCGTGATTTAATCGCCTAGGGCGAAAAGCACTAAGGGCAACTGCATCGCAGGTAGGCAGGCTGCAGAGGAGATAAGGAAGAAAAGGAGGAACAGGGGGGCAAAACAGATAAAATTACTTCTTCATCCTCCCACACTTCCTACACTTCCCTTACTCCCAATCAACCGATCGAGAGAAAAAAATAACTATATAGGCAATCATGACAGTTTTCGAGGGAAACTTTACTCAAGATACGTCCTCTTTGCGCTTTGCTATTGTCATTGCGCGTTTTAATGACTTGGTTACAGGCAAGCTGTTGTCGGGATGTCAAGATTGCCTAAAACGTCACGGTATCGATATCAATCCCCACGGTACTCAAGTTGACTACGTTTGGGTACCAGGTAGCATAGAAATCCCCCCGATCGCTCGCCAGCTAGCAATTTCCCATCGTTATGATGCAGTAATTTGTCTGGGTGCAGTTATCAAGGGACAAACTCCCCATTTTGATTATGTTGCTGCTGAAGTGGCAAAAGGTATTGCAGCGGCAGCTTTTCAAACTGGCGTACCAGTTATTTTTGGGGTCTTGACGACAGATACTATGCAGCAAGCCTTGGAAAGAGCTGGGATTAAGAGTAATCTGGGCTGGAATTATGCCATGAATGCTCTAGAAATGGGAAGTTTAATGCGACAAATTAATTCCATAACTAATTATTCTCGTTCGGAAGAGGGAACAACCCCCATCCTTCCCATTGCCACTGGAGAGACTCCTCTCGCTTCAGAATCAGCCACAGAAGTAAAAGAAAATTAATTTATTTGAAGAGTTGCTCTCTTCTTCTGATTTCTGACTTCTCACTCCTAACTCCTGATTCAGAGTTGACAAAGAACAATAAATATAGGATAATAGCCTAAAGAAGTGGATGCGGGTATAGCTCAGCGGTAGAGCATCACCTTGCCAAGGTGAGGGTCGCGCGTTCGAATCGCGTTACCCGCTTATTCTGAAAACATAGCAAGTAGCTCTGAGTTAAGCTAAAGTTATTAGTAGATTGAGGATATAAGGATTTCATAGCCCTAAAGCTAAGAAACCAACTCAAAATCCCAAATTCCAATCCTCGCTAGTGCTAATTTAACGATTGTGCGACCTCAGAAAGCTCAGAAAATAGATTTAAATAAGGATTACCCCTGTCCTTGCAGGCGTAGGGGTCGTCTTTTACCAATTACTCTGACAGAAGCTTTTGGCTGCGATCGCTGTCAGCAGATATTTGTCTTACAGAATAACGGTCAGGCGATCGAACAACTATCCTCTCATTATCCCTATAAGCGAGCTTGGCGATGGACGGGAAATCGCTGGAGAATAGTTAATTCAAATTGGAGAGAGAGTTATCTACCTGTAGCTAGCGTTATCGTAGTGCTGCTGATTGTTTGGCTTCCCCTCACGCAAATATATATTTCTAGTAAAATTATTCTTTGGGCAACGATCGTCTTGCTGCTAATAATTTTACCGGCACTGATGATCTGGTTAGCTTATCGGCATTAAACGTATGACAACTGACAGCTTACCAAACCCCATACTCGTCTCAGTCAAGCGTGCCTACAAAGCTTTTCTACAATTAGGCACGACTAAGGGAGTAGATCGCAGTCGGGGAGTTGAAGCAATGGCTCAGGGGCTAAAAAATGCCTTTGATGATATTTTGGAAGCCAACACCCTCGATCTGGTGATGAGTCGAGAAATGGCAGTCCCAGATATAATTCTTAAGTGGCTGAAGCTAACGCCTGAGAGATTACAGACAACAGTAGAAACTTTACAACAGTTGGCAGGGTTATCAGATCCAATTGAGAGGGTGATCGAGGCTCCTTATCAATTAAACTCTTCCCAGACCTACTGCCAGCTCATGCCTTTAGGGGCGATCGCTTTAATTTATGAAGCCTTTCCCGAATTAGGAGCGATCGCAGCAGGTTTGTGCTTGAAAACGGGCAATAGCATCGTCCTGCGTGGCAGCAGCGAAGCCAGTCATACTAATAGTGTAATAGCCCACGCCCTGAAAACTGCCCTGGAAGAGGCAGGAATGCCTCTGGGTAGCTTAGAATTTATCTCTTCCGATCGGGGGTCTTCTATTCAAGATTTAGTCGTACAAGATCGATATCTGAGTTTAATTATTCCCTACGGTCGTCCCAGCTTAATTACTCAGGTGACGCAACTAGCAACTGCTCCAGTTTTAAAATCAGCAATGGGCAACTGCTATCTTTATTGGTCTGTTAGCGGCGATTTGGATTTAGTTCGCTGGGCGATCGTTGACAGTCATGCTAGTCAACCAGATCCAGTTAATGCCATTGAAAAAGTTCTGATTAATTCCAATCAAAAACCTTCCTCTGTATTAAGATTGTTCAATAGTTTAAATGAGAAAGGTTTTGAACTGCGAGGCGATACTGAGTTAGTAGCAGAATTTCCCGAACATTTAACCCCAGTAGAGGAAGACGAATGGGAAACTCCTTATCTAGATAAAATTGTTGCCTTCAAAATGGTTGATAGTATCGAGTCAGCGATCGCCTGGATCAATCTATACAGTAGTAGTCATGCTGACTGTCTGGTTAGCGAATCTTATCAAGAAAGTCATCAATTTGCTACAGGTATTGACAGTGCTCTAGTATATATTAATTCCTCCCCTCGATTTTCCCGCAGTCCTAAACCAGGAGAATCCGTATTTCTAGGCATATCAAACCAGAAAGGATATCGCCGAGGCTTGATTGGTCTAGAAACTTTTACCACTATCAAGCAAGTGATTCAGGGAGAAGGCTAAACAACGTGAGTTCGACGAAGTTGGAAGAGCTGTAATCAAGAGTAGTTGCGGGTATGACGATAATTTATAATATTCACCCGATGAGATTTTTTGAGTAATAACAATTGAATAAACTTTTAAGTCCCAGTGAATATCTCGATCGACCCAGGGAGATTAGTTTTCTACTAGCTGAGTTAGAACTTTTATTAGAGCGCGAGCCACAGTGGAAAAAGCGAATTAATTTAGGGCAGGTAGGAATTGTGGGGCATTCTTTGGGGGGGTGCTACTGCCTTATCTCTAGCAGGAGCCGAAATTAATACTGCCAGACTAGAAGAAGAATGCGAGCAAGAGAATATCGATTTAAATCTTTCCTCTGTGCTCCAATGTCGTGCTAATAGTTTGCCACCCCTCAATTACAACTTGCGCGACCCCAGAATTAAAGCAGCGATCGCTAGCAACCCCATAGCTAGCAGTCTGTTTGGACCAGAGGGTCTCAGTCAAATAGAGCTCCCGACCCTGATCCTAGCAGGTAGCGAGGATCTAATTAGCCCTGTAGTTCAAGAACAGATTCATCCTTTCGTCTGGTTAAAAGCTAGCCCCAAATACTTGGCTTTGCTAGTTCCCGGCACTCATTTTTCCTTTTGGTTTAAGAAAAAAAGTCCTGACGATAATGATAATAGCATAGAGAGAGATTAATGAAAGAGCTAGTTCACCAATATTTCCTCTCAGAAAAGGAGCAAGTACGAAGTTAGTAATTAAAGCAAATAGTAATTGAGTGTATTTGTTCTCTAACGATGCCTTAGATTTGAAAACAGGTTTCATGACCTTGTAGCTGTTAAGGAATAATTTCTACTGGTGCGCCATCCATTTACCCAACGATTTTTACCTTCTGTCACCAATTTTTCTCCTGGCTCTACTCCCTCAATAATTTCTCGTTTGGCTAATCTTTCAATTCCCGGTTGAATCCATCTTTGTTCCACAAGACCTTCATCTTCATTGACGACAAACACATAAGGCTGGCGATCGCGATCTAAAAGGATAAATGCTTTTTGTCCTGGTTGAATTTGTCCTCGTTGGAAAGAAGGAAGTTCGACGTTAACCTCAAAGCGACTGGGAGCGATAATAATCATGGGCAATCTTTCTACAATGCCCTGATAGTCACTAGTTATTGTACAATTGCTACTCAAATCCCTAAGACTATAGTTGATGAACGAACGCAGTTTTTCCGATTCAA
>JBFRWL010000434.1:0-25945 GCA_051439565.1 Prochloraceae cyanobacterium | reverse complement strand
TCAAGTGCTTGGTTCTCGCCACATCAAGGTAAAACTTGATTGGTGATAGAATAACAGCAAAGTGATAGCGTTTCTTAGCTGGCAAGTTGGGCTACATACCACGCTTAAAAGACTTCGGTTTTTCGCTTACCGTTAATTCGTATAAGATAGCTAAAAGGAAGCAATTTTCGCGCCAGGCTTCTTCGATAGCAAAAACAAGTTAATTACATAGCCACATTGCATGGTTTTTTGGAAAAGATTGTTTAATAGTTCTGACGCTATAGATAACTCATCAACGATCGCCTTCCAGGGCGATTTAGTTGAAGAGATCGCACATCCTGCCGGGGTCGAGCGTATATTTTTGAGTACAGAGCGAGAGATTGACCTTTACGAACTAGAGGAACTCTGTGATGCAGTTGGTTGGGCGCGTCGTCCTTTACGTAAGGTTAAGAAAGCGCTTCAGCACAGTTTTCTAGTTGTATCAATGTGGCATACTACGGAGAATAGAGGAAGCTTAATCGGTTTTGCTCGCGCTACCTCCGATTGTGCCTTCAATGCAACCATTTGGGATGTGGTAATTCACCCAAGGTTTCAAAACAAGGGACTGGGCAAGGTAATGATGAAATATACGATTAAAAAGCTTAGGAAAGAAGATATCAGCAATATTACCCTGTTTGCAGACCCTCACGTCATCGACTTTTATCGCCGACTCGGATTTATCCTCGAACCAGAAGGTATTAAAGGGATGTTTTGGTATCCTGACTGAACTCGATACTCAAAAAAACGAAAGTAAGTTATAATAAGTTCACAGATTACGGGATGTAGCGCAGCTTGGTAGCGCGCCTGCTTTGGGAGCAGGATGTCGCAGGTTCAAATCCTGTCATCCCGATAGCTCAAAATAAGATGACTACTACTCTACTTAAGAGCTAGTAAAAAAAGCCTCTTCATAAAGATGGCGGCACATTAATATAATAACAGCCTAAGATAGAAAAAATCCTCGAGGGAAATTAATAATGATCCGATCGCTAATAAGTTGGAGTGCCACCCTAGGTATATTAGGTACTACGGTATTGGGAGTTTTGCCGGGTCAAAATCTGCCAGCTTTGGCTCTACCCGAAAAACAGATTTTGCAAAAATTAGCCCCAGTACCAGTATTTACCATTGCCGACGAACAGGGTGCCCCTCTGGTCGCTTCAGAGACTGATGGCAAAAAAGTTGCCGGGGTATTTATCAGCCAAACAGATGCAAATAACTTTGTAGCACAACTGCAAAAAGAAAATCCTCAACTAGCTAAAAAAGTAAGGGTTTTGCCAGTATCTCTAGCAGAAGTATACAAGTTAGCTCAGTCCAATGCCAAAAAGAAAGATGCTCTAAATTTTGCTTACGTACCCATGAAAACCGAAGTGGAGTCGGCGAAGAAAATTTCTAGCACTAATGGTCAGCGTCAGCCATATCAAGGGGGTGTTCCTCTATTTGTCGCTAGAGGAGGAAAAGAGAACGGATACTTAACCGTACAACAGAATAACCAGAAAGTAATTCCTTTTTTCTTTGAGCAAGGTCAACTGAACAAGGTAGTCAATCAGTTTAAACAGCAACGGCCCCAAGTAGCATCAACTGTGAAGATTGAAGTTATTCCTCTAGAAGCAATAATTTCTACCTTAGAAAAAAGCAACGACCAAACATTAACTCAGATTATGCTAGTACCAACTCAAGAGTCGATTCAATTTTTGCAATCGCAACAAAGACAAAGAGCAGCCGAATCACAACCGAAAAAAACAACAGGTCAATAATTGTGTCGCTCAAGATATCGGGAAAAGAACTATTTCTCTGGCGGCATCAAGCACTTCAAGCAGCGATCGCCGCTTCCGTCCCACCAACAGAAGTAGACTGGCTACTACAGGAACTGACAGATTTAGAAAGTTTGGCACTGCGCCTAGAAACATTTAAAGAACAAGCACAAATCGAACTAAAAGTATCTTTGCCAATACTAAACCAGCTTTGGCAGCAGCGTCTGCAAGAACGGCTGCCCTTACAATACCTAGTAGGCACTACACCTTGGCGACACTTTTCTCTCAAAGTATCTCAAGAAGTTCTCATTCCTCGACCGGAAACAGAATTGCTGATTGACCTGGCACTCGCAGCAACCCGAGAAAACCCAGTTAAAGACCTTAATTCAGGACACTGGGTCGATCTAGGAACTGGTAGTGGTGCGATCGCTCTAGGACTAGCAGAAGTATTGACAAAAATCACAATTCATGCTGTAGATTGCAGCGAAGCAGCTCTAGCTATCGCCCGAGAAAATGCCGAGAATCTGGGTTTTGCTCAGAGGATTAAATTTTATCAGGGTTGTTGGTGGGAACCTTTACCAGATCTCAAAGGTCGAGTCAGCGCTATGGTTTCCAATCCTCCTTATATTCCCACTAACTTAGTGTCGCAGTTACAACCAGAAGTAGCCAAACACGAGCCTCACTTAGCACTAGATGGCGGCAGCGACGGTCTGGAGTGCATCCGCTACTTGATTCAAACCTCGCCAGATTATTTACGTTCTGGGGGTATCTGGTTGATAGAAATGATGGCGGGACAAGCTGAGAAAGTAGCTCAAATGCTTCACCAACAAGGAAACTACCGCCAAATCAAAATTTGGCCAGATTTAGCTGGAGTCGATCACTTTGCCCTCGCTTACCGTTGTTAGAAATTGCGCTCTCAATAGAAATATTACATTCTGACTCCTCAAACCAGAGCAGTATGGGAGCCATCATAATAATGAAATGATATAACAAATGACAACAGTTTCTCTTCCCGAGCTAATTACCGGGGCGATCGCTGGTAAAGTAGTTAGCTTTCCTACCGATACTGTCCCTGCTTTAGCCGTCCTACCAGAACGATCGCAGTTAATCTTTGCACTCAAAGATCGTCCTCAAGATAAACCGCTAATTCTTATGGGAGCATCTGCAGCGGATCTGTGGTCTTATGTAACTGGTACGCTAGAAGAACTAGCAATTTGGCAGCAAATTGCCGCTCAATATTGGCCCGGAGCTTTAACTTTAGTATTACCTGCCTCTTCTAAGGTACCCATAACAATGCATCCGACCGAACCGATAACTATTGGTATGCGAGTGCCAAATCGGAAAATTGCCCAAACAATCCTAACTCAAACAGGCCCTTTAGCTACCACTAGTGTTAATCTTTCTGGAGAGCCACCCTTGGAAACCACCAACGCGATCGAGGCAGCTTTTCCTACAATTCTCACCCTCGATCGCTTTGAACTCGGAAGTAGTCTTCCTTCTACAGTGGTAAAGTGGACGGGAAAAGGCTGGGAAATTCTGCGTCAGGGAAGTATCGAGAAGCTATGAATGAGATTGAAGCGCTCAAAGAAGAATTGAAGCAAACTCAGCTTGCTTATCGAATGGCAGCGCAAATGAGTCAGTTTAAGGCAGGATTTTTGGCGCGGACTTATCACGAGTTGCGATCGCCCCTGACTAGTTTAATAGGACTGCATCAACTAATCTTAAACAACCTGTGTGAAAGTCCAGAAGAAGAAAGACAATTTCTAACTCAAGCTTACGAGTCAGCGCAAAAACTAATGAAGCTCATTGATGAGCTTGTTGCTGTTTCCCAAGCAGAATACGGAACTGCACAATTGGAGATTCGTCCCCTTCAGTTAGCCTCAGTTTTAGCGGATGTCGAGAGTCTCACTTACCTACAAGCAACTCACAATCATTTTCCCTTAGAAATTTTATTCCCTGACGATCGACTATATGTCAAAGCCGATCGAGCTCGCTTACAACAAGTGCTGCTTACCCTGATCGACACAGCCATTTCCCTGATGAGGAAACATAGTATTCAAGGAAGTATTCAAGTTTCTGCTTCTGTACCACCAAAATCTAATTTAGTGGATATAAAAATTGATATTCAGTGTCCTGCTAGTATTTGGAGCGAGCCAATAAATTTGCTCGAAAAAATCCCAGAAACAACTCCAGAAGCAGTTAAAAGTTTCAGTAAAAAACTAGAACTTTCTCCAGGAATGAAGCTCTTACTCTGTGAAAATTTATTAGAGACTATGGAGGGAAATTTGCTCGTTTTAGCTCCCTCCTCAGAAGAAAATAAACAGCCACTTACACGGCTAAACTTTTCGATTCCGCTAGCATCTGCTGAGATGAAATCAGGTTAACGGAACTTATAGCATTTCTCAAATAGGTAAGGATAAAGTAAGTATTCAACTCGAAATCATCTGAGCCTGTAGTTCAGGAGTTAGCCAAGTAGCACTTAGATCGGAGTTGTACAACACCATAGTGGTAGTTTGATTGAGCTCAAAACCAATCTGCTCGTAAAAGCTTTGTTTGTGGGTAGTCATCAAGTATACTCGTTCTACTCGGTTGAGGTGGGGATGGGTCAAAACAGTCTCTACTAACTTGCGCCCTATCCCAGCACCGCGATACTCAGGATCAACTACAACATCCCAGATTGTACCGCGATAAATGCCGTCTGAAGTAGCTCTGGCAAAGCCAATTAGCTGCTCTCTATCCCAAACACTTACTACTGGATCGCTATTGGCGATCGCAATTTTTAAATCCTCTATGGTTCGTTCTTGCGCCCAAAAAGCGCCTATCTTAAACAGTTTTTGAAGTTGATTAAAGTCGAGTTTTGACCTATCAACGGAAAATTGGATCTGGCTACAATCCATTGTCAGCAATTCCTGATATTTGTAGGGGGTCGATCGTATCTATTGTTCTTCTACAAATCTCACCATCAACACTTAAAATTGTAGCGATTTTTACAGAATAATCAAGAGTTTCAGCAACTATTTTTGTCTTCATTTCTTGACATTTACTTGGAGGTGGTTTAGCCAACCTTGCAAGTAAAGGATAAAGGTATAGCGGTTCTCATTTAAATGAGATGCAGTCTAATACCCTGGTTTTTGTTAATTGTTGATGAAGGTGTACCTGACCTATTTGAGAAATGCTAGATGTATTCCGTTTGAAGAAAAATTTAGAAGTTGCAGCGATCGGCGATCGCGCTTTTCATCTTCTCGATCACTTCTGCTACAGACATAGCGCCTAATTCTCCAGAAGCACGAGTGCGAATGCTTAAAGTATTCGATTCTACTTCCTTAGCTCCGACTACTGCCATTACAGGTATTTTCTGCTTCTCGGCATTGCGAATTAATTTGCCCAATCTTTCTCCACTAACATCGGCCTCGGCGCGAATTCCCACAGACTGCATCTTAGCGGCTACTTCCTTAGCAAAGGGTAAAAATTCATCGCTCACGGAAAGCAAACGAGCTTGTATAGGAGCTAACCACAAAGGGAAATCTCCGGCATATTCTTCAATTAAGATGCCGATCAGGCGTTCTAAAGAGCCAAAGGGAGCGCGGTGAATCATTACTGGACGCTGACGAGAACCATCCTCCGCCACGTACTCCAGCTCAAAGCGTTCTGGCAAATTATAATCTACCTGAACCGTTCCTAGTTGCCACTCTCTTCCCAGAGCGTCTTGGAAGATAAAATCTAGCTTGGGCCCATAAAAGGCTGCTTCTCCAGGAGCCTCAAAATACTCCATTCCTAGCTTTTGTACTGCCCTACGAATTGCCCCTTCTGCTTTATTCCAGGCTTGCTCAGAACCAATATACTTATCGGAGTCCGGATCGCGGAAACTGAGTCTTGCTTTAAAGTTTTTCAGTTGCAGATTCTCGAACACGCTTAGGATTAAATCTACTACGTTTAAGAATTCTTCATCTAGTTGTTCTGGAGTGACAAACAGGTGAGAATCGTCAACAGTAAAGCCTCGCACTCTGGTTAACCCACCCAATTCTCCAGATTGTTCGTAGCGGTAGACAGTACCAAACTCCGCTAAGCGTATTGGTAATTCTCGATAGGAGCGTAACTCGCTCTTGTAGATTTGAATGTGAAAAGGGCAGTTCATCGGTTTGAGGACAAATCCCTGTTCGATGGCAGCAGCTTGTTCGTCTTCTGCCATCATAGGGAACATATCCTCTTTATATTTTTGCCAGTGTCCGGAGGATTAAAAAAAATCGACTCTGGCAATGTGAGGGGTGACAACCGGTAAATAACCCCGTTTAAGTTGTTCGTGTTTGAGAAAATCTTCTAAAGTCGATCGCACTATGGTTCCTTTGGGAGTCCACAGAGGTAAACCTGGACCAACCGGATCGGAAAAGATAAATAGCCCTAATTCTTTGCCCAGCTTGCGGTGATCGCGCTTGAGTGCTTCTTGTTTGCGTCGTTTATATTCTGCTAGTTGTTCTGGAGTTTCCCAAGCAGTACCGTAAATCCTTTGGAGTTGCGCCTTGGCAGCATCGCCGCGCCAATAAGCTCCAGCTACACTTTCTAGATCGATGGCTTTAGGGTTTAGTTCGGTAGTATTTTCTAGGTGAGGACCAGCGCACAAGTCCCACCATTGGTCCCCCAGGTGGTAAATAGTAATTGGCTCTTCTATACCTTCGAGGATTTCTAGTTTATATGGTTCTTGGATCTTTTCAATTCGGCTTTGAGCTTCTTCTCTGGTAACTTCTTCGCGAATTACTGGCAGTTTGCGGTTGATGATTTTAATCATCTCTTTTTTGATCGCTTTAAGATCCTTTTCTGTGAAAGGTTCTGAGCAATCAAAGTCATAGTAAAAGCCATTTTCTGTCCAAGGGCCGATCGTCACTTGCGCTTGAGGAAACAGTTTTTGCACTGCCATTGCCATTACGTGAGAGGCAGTGTGACGAATTCTTTTGAGCTTCTCTGATTCGCTGGTGCGGGGAAGTTGGACTATATCCGGCTTTTCTAGAGAAACGGCAGATTGAGCGTTAGACATCGGCTCCTCAAACATACAAATAAACTCTTTTGACAATCTGTGCTGTCGATCGCACTGCCTCTATGATACTGGTCTTATTTAATTTAGTGCTTAGGCATAAAGACTTGTTCTGAGCTAATCCTAGCGAAAATTAAAAAAATATTATATTGTATTAAAAATTGTAAATAAAGTTAAGATAACAATAGTATAGTAAGCTGTTTTATTAGAGATGCCATCCTCTCAACCCACAGAAAATGAATTACTAAAAGCAATTCTGGAGCCACTCTTACAAGATTTCCAGTATTGGTTTAAGCGATCGCGTTCATTATTAGAATCGGAAGAGATTTCTTTCTTGTGCTCCCAAGAGCAAGCTGAATTACTGAAGCGAATTAAACTCGCTCAACAAGAAGTAAGCACTGCTCAGATGTTATTTGAAGCCACTGATGGTCAAGCGGGCATAGACATAGCAATCCTGATCCCCTGGCATAAGCTAGTTGCTCAATGCTGGGATGTAGCCAGACGCTGGCAGGTTCTCAAAAGCGAGGGACAACAAAAAAATAAACTTTGATTCTCAATTCGATCTCTAAGGTTAAAGAAATTAGGGTTTAATCTTGGTAAGCTGATGAGACAAGCTAGATAAAGATCGTTTTTTCTCAACTTTTTTATCAATAATCAAAACAGGTAAAATTTCTCCAGGAGGAAAATAATATGCTACACATAGTCTACATTCTTGCTTTTACAATCATTGCTTTTTTTGCGATTAGCAACTTAATCCGCAGTTTGATTACCTTGAGTACAGAATCTCAACGCCGCTATCCACCTGTCAGTGCTTCATCCCCTAAGAAGGCAACGTCTTCCGGGAGTTACAACTGGCAAATTCATCCAGAATTATTAGACGAAAAAGGTAAACCGCTAAACGAGCCACTGTTAGTAATGCGTTCCGTTTCAGTTGAAGACGCGCGCAAAAAGCTCGATGACATTTATGATTCGTCTCCCAATCAGACTAAAGAAACTGAGGAAGGAGCCTAATATTTGCGGTAAAAAGAGTCAAATTAGTTGCTGGAGCCTGTTAAGTTGTAATTTTAATTCAGTAACCTCAATCAAGCTTGGTTACTGTTTTTTTGTTTATAAACTATCCCCACCGAGCAGGAAGCCTTCGGCTTAAGTAATGACGAAGTGTATTCCTTGCGGCCTTATATTGACTAAGTATTATTTCTACTGTAGTATAGTCTGCGGTATTGGCTGGTAAAGCCAGCTTAAAGGGTATTTTTACCCGTTTAAATGCTCATTTTTTTGAGTAGGCAGAGCTTTAGAATGTACAATATCTAAGAAGGTTTATGAAACGTCGAAAATTGCTCAATTTGTTCCTTGTCAGCACGTTTCTATCCCCTCTTTTATCTTCAAGTTGCACTAATAAACAAAAAACAGATACTGCTTCCTTAATCCTAGCAACCGCAACGACGGGAGGTACTTTTTATCCAGTCGGAGTAGCTATCTCTACCCTAACTAACATCAAGCTGGCTTCCTCAGACAAAATTACCATGAACCCGATTAATTCAGCAGGTTCTGGAGAGAATATACAGCTGCTTAAAAATAAGGAAGTTGACTTAGCAATTTTGCAAGGCTTGCTTGGCGCAATGGCTTGGCAAGGCAAAGGTAATTATCAAGGCAAGCCTCAAGAAAATCTGCGCGCAGTGACCATGTTATGGGAAAACGTCGAGCATTTTGTAGTGTTAAGAGAGTATACCAGCACCGGTAATATTGAGGATCTCAAAAACCTGAAAGGAAAAAATTTCTCCATTGGTAAAAGGGGTTCTGGTACGGAAATATCCGGTCGTACAATCCTCAGTGAGTTAGGGTTTAATCTTGACGATGATTTTCAGCTAGAACACATTGGCTATGGGGAATCAGCCTCTGCTCTTCAAAATGGTCGCATAGCTGGTATGAACGTTCCTGCTGGTGCTCCAGTAAGCGCAGTAACTCAGGCTTATGCGGCCATGGGTGCGAATAAGTTAACTCTTCTTGAGTTTACAGAGGAACAACTACAAAAAATCAACAGCACCTTTCCAGTTTGGGGTCTCTACACCATTGCTGCTGGGACTTATCCCGGTCAAAGAAAAAAAATTCAAACGATCGCTCAGCCTAATTTCTTAGCAGTTCATCCTGATATAGATGAACAAGTCGTTTATAAAATTACTAAAACGATTTATGAAAACTTACCTTTCCTAAATAACATTCATAAAGCTACCTTAGCGATCAACTTGAAGCGTGCTATCTCAGGACTTCCTGTGCCTTTGCATTCTGGAGCTGTTAAATATTACCAGGAAGTAGGGCTTGATATTCCCAAAAATTTATTAGTAGACTAAAATACGATACCAACTTTATCTTTTATCTTTACACTCCAAAAAGCTGAAGCCAAAGTGGTAAGGTCAACGGTAAGATAAGGGAACCAGCAGCTATTGTTGTAACAGTTAGTTGTCTATCTAAATTATAGGTTTCAGCAATTATAAGCGTAGAGATAGCTGGAGGCATAGCTGCTAGTAATACTATTAGTAGTCGAGTTGAATCATCAATACCTAATAGAGAAACTATAGTCCCGATCATCAGTGGAACAACTAGCATTTTAATCGTTAAAGTTATTAAAGCTAGTTTGAGGTTTCGCCAAGATAAATCCAGCTGGCTAAGCCTCATTCCGACTAACATGAGGGATAGACTTACTATTGTCCAGGCAAAACCTGATAAGTATACTTCTACAGGTTCGTTGAGAGGAACTTGACGAAAGCATAATCCGATTCCTAGACCCCACAGAGCAGGATTTTTAAAAGCTACTGAAATAAAGGAGCGGTAATTATGAATTTTGTGGTTGCAATAAGCAGCTATAATAATGCCTAAACCGTAAGAGCCTATCGTACTACTCATTAAGTCGTAAAAAACTGCCCAGCCAAAATACTTTTGCCCTATCAGCATTAAAATAATTGGAAAGCCGAAGTAGCGCGTATTCCCAGCCATTGAAGCTAAAACAAAGCTTCCTTTGACTGCTTTCTTATTAGTAAGAGAATTTTTTTGTAGGCTATAGTTGTTTCTTCTTATCCATATCCAAGCAATAAATCCACCTAAAGAGACTGCAATCCAGGCTATTATTGATGCTATCCAAACTGATTCATCTAAATCTGCATTATGCAGAAAAAAAGCAATTACTATGGGAATACCAACACTAAATAGTAATTTACCGAGTTTTACTGCATAATTATTAGATACATTTAAACCTATTAATATGCCTAATAAAATGGGCAGGGATAACCTTTCATAAAGTTGTAAAACTTCAGATTTTAAGCTCAAAACATACATGAAATTTATTTTAAGTAATTCACTAAACTGGTCAATTTAATATGATTATCGTATTTCTTGTAAAGATATTAGCTATTTAGCAAACTTACAAATTATATCTGGATAGCGTCTCAAGCGTAACTCAAACTGCTTTAGCAATTATTTCATTAAATACAATAATTGTCAAAACTTATATTGAAATTTAATTCAATAATACTAATTATTCATTTAGGATTGATTGTTAATTCTAAGTATAGAACTAAAAACAGGCGGTGCGAGAGCTTTTTGTGTTCTTTAATACCTGGTTAAATATAAGTGTAAGTTATATATCGATCCCCTTATGATAATAAATGTACTGGCGTTACAATGTTTAAAGCTAAAGGTAAAATTTAAAGCTAAGGCTATTGGTAGCCTAATACTAACAATTTTTTTTTAAAAGCAAAGCAGTTTCATATATGAAAGTTACATTATTAAGAAGTTTACGATTGCGGATGCCGCTGCTAGTGCTAGCGGGAACTGTTCCGTTAATTTTGACAGCTATTTTCTATGCTAGCGATCGCGCTACTTCAAAAATCCGGGAAGAAGCCGAAGAAAACATGACCTTGAAAGCCCAGTTATTGGCTGAGAGTGTAGAGAGGTGGAACGAATCAAACGTTTTAGCTTTGCACAACCTGACGGCGCAACCGATGATCGTGAGCATGAACCCAGAAGCGCAAACATCAGTGCTATCTACGATCGCTGAAAACTACAATCACATGTATTTAGCTCACACGGTTAACAAAGATGGACAGATTTTAGCTCGCAGCGATAATAAAAAACCAGGAGGGTATCGTGGAGATCGATATTGGTTTCAAGGTGCTATGGCAGGGAATAAAGTTACCTACCAAACTCTAATTAGCCGTACGATCGGAAAACCGGCTTTATGTCTTTCTGCGCCGATTCGTCAACAAAAATTAATAGTAGTAGGTGTAACCTCTATATGTACCGATCTCGAAGCGCTAGCTCAGCAAGTCGGTCAATTAAGATTTGGCAAAACAGGTTATGCTTTTGTCGTCGATAGTGATGGTTTTGTAATAGCTCATCCCAATCCAGCATTAATCTCTGGAGAAAAACTGAACAACTTAAATAACTATCCACCTGTCAAAAAGATCTTAGAAGAAGGTAGTGGTCATCTTTCTTTCCAAGACGATTCGAATGTTAAGTGGTTTTCCCATACCATTCGTCTGGAAAATGGCTGGGGGGTTGTGGTTCTTCAAGAAAAAGTGGAGTTTTTCAAAAGCAAACAAGAATTTCAGAATTTAGTATTTTTAGTTGCTTTCATAGCTGTCTTAGGTGTAAGTGTTGTGACCTGGCTGTTAGCTAACCGTCTGATTCAACCGATTACTAACTTGACAGACGCAGCGATCGCTATTTCTCATGGTCAATTGGATCGGAGAGTAGAGATTAAGCATCAAGATGAGTTGGGGATTCTCGCTCAGTCTTTTAATCAGATGGCAACCCAGTTAAAAAGCTTCTTCGAGCTATTACAATACCAGGTTGAGGAACGTACTGCCGAACTAAAACAAGCTAAAGAAGCTTCTTTAGTTGTTAACCAAAATACAGATAAATTTCTAACTAATGTTAGTAGTGATCTACACATTTTCCTCAACAGCATCTTGGGCTATACGAGAATACTTAAGCGAGAAGGCTATTTAATGCCCCGCCAAATCCAAGTTTTACATCTTATCGAACAGAGCGGAACTCATCTATTAACTCTGATTAACGACAGCTTAGATTTCTCTAAAACTGAAGCTGGCACAATTGAACTCTACCCCACTGAGTTGCACTTGCCAAATTTTGTGGATGGAGTAGCCAATATTGTTGGTACCTGGGCAAGAGAAAAAGGACTTCTGTTCAATTCTGAAACTGAGAGCAAATTGCCTACTATCGTCAAGGCGGATGAGAAAAGGCTGCGACAAGTATTAATTAATCTTTTAAGCAATGCAATTAAATACACCTCTTCTGGGGAGGTAACTTTCCGAGTTAGTCTTATTAAAGAATTTAAAAAATCTTCTCCTAGTTCCTCACCCCAACAAAAACTTCGCTTTGAAGTTATTGATACGGGGATTGGGGTAAATGAGAAACAATTAGAAAAAATATACCAACCCTTAAAAAAAATTGACTTTTCTCAAAAAAGAACTATTGGCAATGGTCTGGGCTTAACTACCAGCAGAGAAATAATTGAACTGATGGGAAGCCGCCTACAAGTTAAGAGTCAATTAGGCAAGGGTTCAACCTTCTGGTTTGACGCGATCTTACCTGTAGTAAAAGTTTTACCACAGGCACAAAAGAATAGAATAGAGGAAGTATCAGAAGTATTAGGTTACGAAGGAAGACGACGCAAGCTTCTAGTAGTAGACGATAAAGAAGAAAATCGCTCTCTTTTGTTTAATCTTCTTTCTTCCCTGGGCTTTGAGGTAGTGACTGCCTCTAACGGCGAGGAGATGCTAACAATCGCCTCTTCTATCCAACCAGACCTCATCTTTCTCGATTTATTTATGCCTGTCAAAAGTGGAGTTGTTTCCATAAAAGAACTCCGAGAAGTTTCAGAATTAAAGAATATACCGATTATTCTCTTATCATCTAGTTCCATAACCAAAGCATTTTGTCAGTACTTTGGTTGTGAAGCTTGTCTGAGAAAACCGATTGACAAGCAGCAGTTACTAGCTTTGTTGAAACAATATTTGCATTTGGAGTGGATTGCTGAAACTCAAAGCTTGACAGCAAATCTGTCTTAACGAGCCTCTCTTCAATTGCTCGGTTTTTTCCTCCTTATACCTGTTTCTCCCTTGTTTTCCTGAAAAATTGTCACATCAAGTTTTAGTCAACTTATCCTTCCTCTTCTCTAAACCTACTGGGATCGCTACCTATGCAGCTAATCTCTTTCCTTACCTGCATGAACTAAATCCAACTTTACTGACAGCTAAGAAAGTTAACAACTTCAACTGTTATCAAATTTCTCCTGATTTAACCCCCGAACAAGGCAAAAAAGGTCACCTGCGTCGTCTGCTCTGGACTCAGTTAAAATTACCGCGCATCTACCAAAAACTCGGCTCGCGCCTCCTGTTTTCACCCATTCCCGAAGCACCCCTTTACAGCAATTGTCACTATGTGGTGATGGTTCACGATCTCATTCCCCTGCGTTTTCCCCAACCTTATTCGCCTTTAACTGCTTACTTTCGCTACTATATTCCTCAAGTTCTCAGCCAAGCGAAACATATTATTTGCAACTCGCGCGCGACTGCTAGAGACATTACTGACTTTTTCGCTATTCCGGCAGCAAAAATTACTCCAATTCTACTAGCATATAACTCCGAGCATTTTCGGTTGCTAAACATACCTAGCGAAGAAACAGAGACAGTTCCTCCCTACTTTCTCTATATTGGTCGTCACGATCCTCACAAAAATTTACAGCGCATCCTAGATGCCTGGGCAAAAATAGCTAAGGACAACGAATATCAACTTTGGCTAGTCGGTTCGGGCGATCGACGCTACACTCCTAAACTCAAAGCGCGAGCAGAAGAACTGGGGTTAAAAGAGCGGGTAAAGTTTCTCGATTATGTCTCCTATGAGCGGCTACCAAAAATTCTCAATCAAGCAGTTGCTCTGGTTTTTCCTAGTTTGTGGGAAGGCTTCGGCATTCCTGTCCTGGAAGCAATGGCTTGCGGTACTCCGGTAATTACTTCTAATCTCTCGTCTTTGCCAGAAGTTAGTGGTGATGCTGCTCTTTTAGTTAATCCATATAATACTGAAGAGATAGCGGCTGCGATGCAAGCGATAGCAGGAAATTCCCAGTTGCGAGCGCGCCTCAGTCAACTTAGCCTAGAAAGAGCCAGTCAATTTAGCTGGGCAAAAACTGGACAAGCGACGGTGGAAGTTTTACAAAAATATTTAGATTAGTTGATATTAAAACCACTTCAATAAGCGCAAGTTTTCTTTCTCATAATTTCTCCAGCAAGACTTCTACCTGTTCCACGCCTTCTTCATCGGCTTGATTTTGGTAGATTTGGCGGGCTTTTTCTAATGCTTGAATAGCTTCTTTTCTCCGTCCCCGTTCTTTTAAAGCTAAGCCAAGATAATAATAAGCAGCAGGATCCTTGGGAGTTAGTTTAATCAAACGCCGATAGGCAACTATTGCCTCTACATACTTCTGCTGGACCAGCAAAATTTTACCTACTCCTGCCTGAGCTTCTGCTAGCTCAGGTTTGAGGGCAACTGCTCGTTGGTATGCTTGTAATGCTCTGGTTAAATCTTGTTGTCCGTACCAAATATTGCCAATTTGTAAGTAAATTAAGGGATTGTGAGGCTCTAGTTTTTGTGCTGCTTGTAAATTTTCTAGTCCACCCTGAATATTACCTTGCTCTATCAGGATCGTTGCTAACTGTAATCGCAGATTGCTGTTAATAGGAAATCGCTCTATTGCCTGTTCCAGGAAGGGAATTGCTTCTTGAGTATGTCCTTGCTTAATCAAAGCTGTAGTCATAATTTCGTAGGCTTGTTTGTTGTTGGGATCTAGGGCAAGCACCCTTTGGTAAATGTCTGTTGCGCCTTCGTAGTCTTCCTGGCGTAGCAGTACCACTCCCAAGCCTAAATAATTTTTAACGTTCCTGGGCTGGATTTTTACAGCACGATAGTAAGCAGAGGCAGCATTAACATTATCTCCAGCTTGGGCTAGTGCGTAGCCGAGGGCATAGTAAAAATGGGCATTGTTCGGTTCGAGAGCGATCGCCTTTTGATATGCGGCTGCGGCTGCAGCAAAATTCCTCTGAATCGCCTCCAGGTAACCAATAGCAGAAAAAATCTTGGGATTGCGTCGATCTAGAGAAGCTGCTTGTTGATAAATGGCAAGAGCTCGCCCATAATTTTTAGCTTTGACATATTCCCGTCCCTTATTTAGTAATTGATATAATTGTTCTTTCTTCCACTGCTGGCTCAAGAGCAAAGGTTGCTCGATTTGAGCTATGGCAGTTAGATTAGCTTCTAATCCCAGCACTAAAAAGCTACTAAGGCAGAATAAGGCTAATTTCGGAAAAAATTGCTTTTGCACGGTTAATTTTTCCTCGCACTCTCACCATAAGGCGATTCATACTAGCATAAAAAAAACATTTTATCTATTAAATTTTACAGTTACAGTCAAATCTTTACTAAAGTAACTGGGATGCATGGTCTCAACTACTTCCCCAAACCCCACACCCTACGCACTCATGTAATTAATACTCGGCTATTGTGCCAAATATTTTTTCGCTTCTTGGGCAATTTGCTCTACTTCATCTTCAGCCAGTTTTTCTAGGGTCAAATGAGCTTGTTCGCCTCCTAACTTAGCTAGTGCTTGTACGAGACGATAGCGTACCTGCCAGTCAGAATTACTAGCGAAGGGAATTATTTCGGCAACCGCGCGGACATCACCTAGTTCGCCTAGAGCACCGATCGCTACTGTTTGCACTAGGCTAGTATCAGAGGCTAAGGCTTCCTTGAGTAATTCAAAACCTCGGGGATCGCCTAATTCTCCCAAAGCCGCAATTATACTGAACTCAATCAACCACTCAGAAGTTTGATGATACAGCTCTCGTAAGTCTTCAAAGGCTTCTGTTAACTGTAGTCCGCCAATAGAATCTGCGGCAGCTGCTTGAACATCGGGTTCTGGGTCATTAAGCAAGCGATCGCGCAACAGTTGTAAGCAGGTATCTCGATCGCATTTCCCTAGGGTATCTAGCTGACTGACTGCGGCGTAGCGAACGCGAGTGTTTTTGTCAGTCACCATTGGTTTAATCATCTCCAAGGCTGTCTTTGCCTCTAGCTGGCGTAACTGATTTATTCCCCTGACGCGATCGCCAAAATCTTCTGAACTGAGTAACTCTTGAACGGACTCAGGCGTAACACTCATAATGATAAGCTGTGTGGTATTTCAATTGGTTTTTGAGGTGAGGCAACAGATTCTCCAGAATTGATATGTAGCAGTATTTTTTGCAATTGCTATTAACCATCCAGGCAGCTTTCTACTCAGTTGCCATCGTCCGAATAATATCTCCACGGGTGATAATGCCAACCACTTTTCCTTCTTCGTCGATCGCTGGTAAGCGTCGTATGTTCTTTTCGTGCATCAGGTGAGCAGCTTCCCGTAAAGATTGATTGGGTCTGACCGCGATCGGTTTGTCGCTCATCACCTCTCCCACAGTTTGTCCCAAGGCTTTGTGAATTTCTTTTTCGTGGCGAGCAGGATTTTGCAGGTAAATCACGCTATCTAGAATCATTATGTAGGGCGGGGGATCTACTCCTGTTTCCTGCCACATTAAATCTGTTTCTGACAGCACGCCTACTAATTTTCCTGCTTTATCTACTACTGGCAATCCACTGATTTTTTTCTCTGCCAGAATTTTAATTGCCTCTTTTAGAGGCGTGTCAGGCTCCACTGTAATTGGTTGGGGAGTCATGACATCGGCAACAATTTTGCTCATGCTTGCTAATTGGGGAATTTTTACTAGCTTATTGGCTTTATTGTGACATACTCAATCGCGTAGAACGGCATAGAGCCTCATGCTTGATAAAATCGCCGTTCCCTTTCCTTAAGAGTATTTATTAGATTGTTACTTTTAACTGCTAGCTCCTTGCCGTTTGGCGGTAAGTTGGAGGGCGCAGCAGTCTAAGCAGAAAGCCAGTACTCTGTGAAGACAGGTATTAAGTGTTAGGTGTTAGGGAAAAAATCAACCATTAACCCCATCACCTAGTACCTAAGACCTTCTCCCAGCCGACAAATTTTCTAGTTTGTAGACAAGCTCTAATTATAATTTGCCTGCACTAGGTATTTACGAATCACCCCCAGTATTCTATCGGCAGAGACTGGTTTATTGATAAACTCATTAGCACCACAGACCTTGGCTTTTATTTTATCAACAAAGCCGTCATTTCCCGTTAAAATTACAATTGGAAGATTCTTGAAGTATGGAATTCGGCGTAACTGAGTGCAAACTTCATAGCCGTCTTTATTAGGCATTTCTAGATCTAAGAAGATAAAGTCTGGCTTCTGTTGTGAGATTATTTCCACCGCCATTAAGGGATCGTTGAGTCCCACAAACCGGTAGCCTGCTTTGAATAGAATATCCTCCATTATGTGGCAAATTAGAGGACTATCATCTACGCTGACAATTAGAGGTCCAGTGGCAATTTCCTCTTCTATCTCTGGAGGAGGCAGATCCGGCACCCCAACTAACTCTACCAACCCTACTTGCATATAGGGAACCATATTGCGGGTTAATTCGATGATATCCCGTTTCATTTGTACTGCTAGATCCCGCAGCGTATGCTGCCCGTCTAGAAGTTCTCTTAGAGTTTGATAAACTTGAGGTGAAGTTGTTTTTTGCATTTGCTCTGGTTGCTTGATCACTGGTGCCATGTCAGGATAGCGATCGGCAATCCTAGCATTTTGCCAAGCTTCCCAAAGCTCTTGAGCTTGTTGAATTACTTCTTCGGCTTCGATCAAAGCCAGCTTTCTTGACAAAGACTCATCTGGCTTGAGTTCGCAGGTTACTTCCATTATTTGGGTTACGTCGAACAGAACCTCAATTATGGTAGCTTTAACTACGTCTACTGCCTCGTCGTAGGTTATCTTCCCTTGCTCTACCCACAAGCATAATAATTCGTATTCCCAGCACCTACTAGAGTCCTCTTCATCATCACTTCCAGCCAGTTCAGGTGGCAATTTAGACAAACCAGAACTAATTTGAGGTAAGCGATCTGCTATATTTCTTCTCCACCTCCTTACTTGGTGATTTCCTCCTACTGCGTACAGTATATCGCCCATATGGAGATAAAAAATCCATTTAACTCCTGTGGAAGATCTTACTTGGAGTTGACCACTAAATTGAGGCTGCTTTAGGGTTGTAAATAATCTAGCTTGTTTTGCTCCATTAAACTCCCTAATGAGAATTGGAGTTTGAGGAGTAGGTTCAGCGGTGGTCATTACCACTTTTCTACCTTACTAACGTTGTCTAAAGAGATATTTGGTAAAACTAAATAGCTTTGATTTTAACTAAGAGCTTGAATATTTTGCAACCTCTATAGTTATCATTGCTGTTAACCTGTTAACTTATTGCACCGCCGGAGCGGACTTTGGTACTTGCTTACTGAAGAATAGCACTTTTTCAGCCAATAACTATAGATGTATCTCTACATATTCTTAGCACATTACCGGTTCAGGATAATAATTCTTACATTCTTTAGTATCTATTATATCTATATTTCTAACTAAAACTTGCGGGAGTAGACAATCGAGGGTTTCCTCTTAGTTCTAGAGAATAAAATACCAATATTAATATTAGCACTGAGATGATAAATTAGTGCTGCTACCTACAAATTTCTTAAGGCAGCAATAATCTGCGTATTAGCTTGAGGAAAGGCAAATTGGTCAATTTCTGCTAAAGTTACCCAGCGAATCTCCTGAGAGCTAATTGGTTGAGGGTTTCCACCTTGGTAGCGACAAAGGTGAACGATTAGGGTAACGCGAAAATGGCTATAGGTATGGTCAATAGTAATTAAATGGTTTCCTACCTCTACTTCAATTGCCAGCTCCTCTAAAATTTCTCGCTTAATGCAGGCTTGGACTGTTTCATTCAGCTCTATTTTCCCTCCAGGGAATTCCCACAATCCCCCCATTAAGCCTTGAGAAAGTCTGCGGTCAATTAGAATTAGCCCTTCTTTATTGCGTATAACACCAACACCAATTTTCTTATGAGGTAGAGGAAAAGAACTTTCTCCTTTTGAGGCGCTAGCCTGTGTCATGGTAATTTGATTTTGGCTGGTAAGCTTCTCAACTAAATTAGTTATTTTGCTAGTGGATTGTCAGCAAAACTAGCTATTTCAGACAAATAAGTCCCCTATTCTATTTCCGCATTAGAGTTATCAACTTTCTGCCAAGAATTTTCAAAATCCATTCGCTGTTCGGCATTACGCAGAAAATAACCACTCATCATTGCTGAGGCTAGCAGCTTTCCTAAATCTTCCCGACTGGTGCTAATTGAAACTTCAAAGTGTTCCGAAGGAAGAGCGCCTAACAAGCCACTAATGTTGCGTTCCATTACTTGAAACACTTCCTGAGAGTGGGGTTTAGAAAGTTGAGCGATAGCTTCAGGACTCAAAGATTGGACGTATTGCCAAAGTCCATTCCTGGAATCAACATCACCGCTAAAAAAGTTCTGGGAGCGATTGGATTCTTTGTTCACCTTGTAACCTCTGAATAATTTTTCTGGTCGGTGGCTGGTCTCTCGAGGCGAGTTTATTACTTTTTTTTACATTATCCTTACAGTTAAGAGTAGCAATTTAAAGTCTATTGTTGCTATCGGCTTTACCGAACTATGATTGTCGCATTCTCCGATCTTTGATTTGTTAATTAACTAGCTAGATATTCGCGGATGAAGGCTTTGCGTTTGCGCAGTTTCGAGAGGGCTTCTCGCTCAATTTGCCTTACTCTTTCGCGACTAATATTTAGACGAGTACCTATCTTAGCTAGGGTTAAAGGTTTTCCGTCTGCTAGTCCATAGCGTAATGCTAGCACTTCTCTTTGCTGAGGCGTTAACTCTGCCATCAGTTTTTCTAGATCGAACTGGAGAGAGGATTGAGTGGTGTAATCTTCTGGTGATGGTCCAGTATCCTCTAATAATTCTCCTAGTTCAGTATCGTTGTTGTCTCCTACACGTATATCTAATGATAGAGGCTGACGAGATCGCTCTAGATATTCTCTTACTTGTTTGGGAGTTAAATCCAGTTCTTGAGCTAGTTCAGCAATAGTTGCTGCTCGTCCTTTTTCTTGAGCCAGTTGTCGCTGTGCCTTCTTGATTTTATTGAGTTTTTCTGTAATGTGGATGGGCAGGCGAATGGTACGGCTTTTTTCGGCAATGGCACGAGTAATCGCTTGACGAATCCACCAGTAAGCATAAGTGGAAAATCTATAACCCTTGGTAGGATCAAACTTCTCCACACCTCTTTGCATGCCAATAGTTCCTTCCTGGATTAAATCGAGCAAGTCAACATTACGCTTAATGTATTTTTTGGCAACTGATACCACTAGGCGTAAATTTGCCTCAACCATCTTGCGCTTAGCGACTTCTCCTGCTTTGATACAAGAGTTTAATTCTGCTTCGCTCAGTTGAGCAGCCTCAGCCCACTCAAAATAAGTCGGTTCTTTACCTAAGTTTTCTTGCAAGGAAGTCCTAATTTTTTCTAAGGCAAGGGAACGCTGCACCCGCTTAGCATAGAGAATTTCTTCTTCATGAGTCAGCAGGGGAACGCGACCTATTTCTTTAAGGTAAGTTCTGACTGTGTCAGTTGATTTTTTAGTAGTTGTCATTTCTTGGAGTTCAAGCTAGGGAAGTTCAGTTGGGATGTTAGATGAGTTAAACGGTTTGAGTGCCAAATTCAGACACAAGTCTTACGGGTGAGATTTACTTTTATTGGCTGCAAACAGGTTGCGGGAATATTATTTTAATATGTATTTATATTTTTGTTAAGTAGTGCAAAGTACAATTTTTTGGCTGTCTGCACGATCGCTAGGAACTTTCGAGTTTATTTTTGTTGCTTCCTACCCTGTTAAGTATATTACATAAATGATTAAAAAATGTAAAGTTTATGAAAAGAAGTGATGAAGAATAAATTGACTAAGTAATCGGCAAACAAAGAAAAATAAGCAATTAGAGGCGATCGCGAAGTGGCGCTACGCAGGCAGCAAAGGCGATTTCCAAGAGATAGTGCTTTGGAGAGTATCAAGAAAGCGATATATTTGTTAATGATGAGAATTTTGCCAGAGAAGTCAATAATGCTGATATTGCTAGGTAATTTTAGTCTATGAGCCAGACAGTATGGATTACACGACACGGAAACCGTCTTGATTTCGTTAATCCTGAATGGTTTACAACTGCAGAACGTCCCTACGATCCGCCTCTTTCTGAGGACGGCTTAACTCAAGCACGAGAATTAGGACAAAGATTAAAGTCAGAATCGATCGCTCATATTTTCTCTTCCCCCTTCTTACGCACCGTACAAACAGCCAGCCAAGTAGCGCAAGCTCTAGATTTACCAATTAAACTAGAAGCAGGACTGAGTGAATGGCTTAATCCCGAGTGGATGGACCGGATGCCTCAAAAACTACCCCTTCCCATCTTGGCAGAACAATATCCTCAGATTGATTTAAGTTATGCTTCTCGTGTAATTCCTCAATATCCTGAAAACAACCAGACTGTCAGAGAAAGAACTGCTGAAACGGTAAGGCGGCTGGTAGAAGAATTTTCTGAAAACATATTGTTAGTTGGTCACGGAGCATCAGTATTGGGAACTGCTAGTGGATTAGTAGGTGGGAATCCTGCTATTAATGCGTCCTTTTGCTGTTTAGTGAAACTAGTGCGTTGTCAGCATAAATGGGAGATGCAACTTAATGGCGATACTTCCCATTTAAATCAAACAGAAAACCAGATTAGGTTCGCATAAAATGCTGCATAATTGCTATAGCAATGCTATTTGATTTGTGATCGGATTTGATTCGTGAATTAGCTGGTGAAGACAGGGAAAGGGGAACGGGGAACTTCTTAACAGGAAACAGAAATCACACAGTTTCTTTCCGTTCTTTTCTCACAAATGACTTACGATTGCTATATATAAGCTTCATAGAAAAAGAGGCTTCTTTAAAAAGAAACCTCAACAATGGGGACTAACAGAAATTAACTAGAGAGATCTACCGATTTCTTTTCGATCTTCTAATTCCATAATCGATGATTTAAATGAATTTAGCTACAGCATTTTTGCTAAAAAAAATAATGTTTTTGGCTGACTAATTTTAACTAACCTATTACTTAAAACCTAACACCTAATACCTAACACCTGTCATCATCAAGTAGTTGACTCTCCAGATCCTAGTTATTTATAGTCGTCAGTAAAACTATAAATTATTTGTGTTGCTAAATTACTACAAATAGTAGAAGGTTTTTTACTTAGGGGAAAAGTTTGTCGATCTAACTTGAATTGCAAGCCGATCGTGGGATCGTCTCCAGAAGCAATGAGGAAGTCTAGTCGCTTGACCTGATTCCAAGTAGAAATTTGGTCTAAGATTTTAAAGACAGTTTGCACGTAGGGATGATGGCAATTTTGATACCAATCTGCTAGTGCTAATTGAGTGCGATCGAAACCGAGGTGAAAAATCAAAGAAGTTTTGCCAAACAAAGCAATCGCTACTGGTCTAGCTTCTTCTTGCAATAATAGGTGGGAAGCTTTAGCTAAATGGCGCAATTTCTCTAACAACTCGTAGCGTTGTGTGACCGATCGTACTTCTTTGTGCCATTCAATTCCCACCGCGATTAGATAGGTTTGAACTAGCAAGTGCCCCATTTTTTCTGCCTTAGTTGCTAGATACCCAGAATTATAATCGTTAGTTTCAATTAATAAAGGTACGCGCTCGACGACTTCTAAACCGTAGCCTTTTAAACCGGCAATTTTGCGAGGATTGTTAGTAATCAAGCGAATTTTTTTAATCCCCAGATCGTTGAGCATCTGCGCCCCCATACCATAGTCGCGCAAATCGGGGGCAAAGCCCAAACGTTCGTTAGCTTCCACCGTATCCAGTCCCATATCTTGCAGGGAATAAGCTTTTAACTTATTAATTAGACCTATTCCCCGTCCTTCCTGTCGCAGATAGACCACAACTCCCAGACCAGCATCTTCGATCGTTGTCAAAGCTGTATGTAGCTGCATCCGACAGTCGCAGCGTAGAGAGCCTAAAGCATCTCCAGTTAGGCATTCCGAGTGCATCCGCACCATCACAGGTTGGTCTTGAAACTCTGCCGGATCCCCCTTGACAATCGCCACGTGTTCTGTATCATCGAGAACGTTCCGATAAGCGTAGATTTTAAAATCGCCGAACTGACTGGGAAAGTTACATACCGTTTCTCGGTAAACAAAGCGATCGTGTTGGAGGCGGTAACTAATTAAGTCAGCAATGCTAATTATCTTTAAATCATATTTCTGAGCATACTCGATTAACTCTGGCAGTCTTGCCATCGATCCATCAGGGTTTTGAATTTCGCAAATTACTCCGGCTGGATATAACCCTGCTAGTCGTGCTAAATCGACTGCTGCTTCGGTGTGGCCCGCGCGTTTGAGTACGCCGCCTTTTCTAGCGCGGATGGGAAAAATATGACCGGGACGGCTGAGATCCTCCGGTAGGCTGGCGGGATTAATCGCAACTTGGATAGTACGGGCGCGGTCTTCTGCTGATATGCCAGTAGTAACGCCGAGGTGAGGGGCAGCATCTATACTAACTGTGAATGCAGTTTGGTTAGTATCGGTATTTTTGTTAACCATCAAGGGTATGTCCAATTGATCGAGGCGATCGCCTGTCATTGCTAGACAAATTAGCCCTCGTGCCTGTACTGCCATAAAATTGATCCTGTTTGGCGTAGCAAACTGGGCAGCACAGATGAGATCCCCTTCATTTTCTCGGTTTTCGTCGTCAACTACTACCACAATACGACCTGCCTTAATGTCTTCTAAGGCAGCGTTGATCGATTCGAACTCAAAGGAATTTTTCTGAGGCGCTTCCACGACAAAAATTTGACTCAAAAATAATGTAAAATTTTTTAACTTACTTCCAATTTGATTCTAGCTTGTTTGTTGTTTTAAGGAAGCCAGCAACTATTAAAAGTTAAAAGGTAAAAAGCAACTAGGCTCAACCGATAAAGTATTGTTAATATTGAACTTTTGATCTGCTTATCATTGTTGAGTCCAAAATGCAAGCGCTATTGGGAGTTTATGAAAAATTACTAATAAGTAAAAATTATGGTTGGTTCAGAACTTGTATCAGTAGGAATAATCGGTGCTTCTGGTTACGGTGGCGTGCAACTGGTACGACTACTGACAGAACATCCCCAGGTGGAAATAACTTATTTAGGAGGAGATAGCAGTGCAGGTAAACCGTTTTCTTCTCTTTACCCCCATCTGAGCGATCGCGTCAAGTTAAATGTTGAAGCTATTGACTTAGAGAAGATCGCTTCTCGCTGCCAAGTAGTTTTTCTCAGTTTGCCTAATGGTCTGGCATCTGAGATGGCTCCCTCATTACTAGAAAAAGGTTGTAAAGTCCTGGATCTGTCTGCTGACTACAGATTTAGCGATTTAGAAACCTATAGTGCTTGGTATAAAAAAGAACGTACAGATAAAGATATTGCGGCTACTGCGGTTTATGGGTTGCCCGAATTGTACCGCGATCGAATTAAACAAGCTCAGCTAATTGGCTGCCCTGGTTGTTATCCTACTGCTAGTTTGCTGGCGCTTGCCCCCCTATGGAAACAGGGACTAATTCTACCAGAAACAGCAATTATTGATGCTAAGTCGGGAACTTCTGGAGGGGGTCGTCAGGCAAAGACTCATTTATTATTAGCAGAGGCAGATAATTCTTTAGGAGCTTATAATGTAGCTGCTCATCGTCACACCCCAGAAATCGAACAAATTTGCAGCGAATTAGCTGGATATGAAGTAAGGGTACAATTCACTCCCCATCTCGTCCCGATGGTGCGGGGGATTTTAGCAACTGTTTACGCGACTCTAAGGGATCCGGGGTTAGTTAGAGAAGACTTAATTACAATTTATAGCGCCTTTTACCGCTCGTCTCCCTCTGTCAAAATTTTGCCTAGCGGTGTTTATCCTCAAACTAAGTGGGCTAAGAATACCAATTTATGTTATGTTGGCATCGAAGTTGACCAGCGCACCGATCGAGTAATTGTCATTTCGGCGATCGATAACTTAATTAAGGGTCAAGCAGGTCAAGCGGTGCAGTGTTTGAATTTGATGATGGGTTGGGAAGAAACTTTAGGGTTGCCGCAGTTGGCTTTTTATCCTTAAGACCCACTAACTAGTCAATATTACTTTGACTAAATCAATAGCAGCTTGAGGGTGAGTGGCAAGAAAAACATTTTCTGGCGAGAGGCTGAGAAAAAACTGCTGAGCTTCTCGCTCATCCGTTAATAAAATCACCTTTTTGCCATTTTTTAAAGCTAGGGCAATTTCTGAAGCAGTACCAGCACCGATGCCACAGGCTACGATCGCGTCAGAAGAAAGGACGTTAATATTGTTGCGGGCATTGCCCATACCCGTAACTATAGCAATATCCACTGCCTCTGAGAGTCGATCAGTGTTGTTGTCGGGTAAAATGCCAATGGTTAAACCACCAGCGGCTTTTGCTCCTTGACTGGCAGCATTCATTACTCCAGCTTTCCTGCCACCCGTAAGCAGACCCCATCCTTGTTGAGCGATAAGTTTACCTAGTTGATAGGCGTTGTCCTGCTCAGTAGCAGTGGCATTGTCACCTGGTCCCATTACTCCAATGATCGTCTTTCTCATAAGAAAATCATCGCAGTAGAATGCTTAGATCAAGTTCGTTATCTCGGCTAACTGTTCGGGATCGAGTAGGAATAAAGAAGTCCGATCTTGAAGTTGAATCATCGTCGAGCTCAGACATTGAATGTTTCCTTCAGCAACGTAGGCTAACGGCAAGGGAGCGAAACTAGATTTAGGTACGCGGCGCAGCGCTGGTTGAGAATCTATGGGCAATCCAACTAACTCTCCAGCCTTATTTTGAACCATCAATAAGAAGCGTTGCTCGCTCTGAGTGTCTTTGGCTTCTGAAAAAGCTAGATCTAGGGACGGTGGCTCTCCAAAAATGCGATGACTTACATCTATCACTAATATCTCTTGACCTTGATAATTAGTCAGACTAATTCCCGTTCCTTGAGGATCGCCATGAACTTTACCTAGAGGTACGACTTTTTGCACGCTA
>JBFRWL010000433.1:0-15767 GCA_051439565.1 Prochloraceae cyanobacterium | reverse complement strand
GAGCTACTTATCAAATTGCCGTGGAAACAGGAGATTTTGAATATGCTGGTTGGTCGTCAAACAGTTACTGCTTACATTCATTTTTGTGCGGCAAGGAACTGGGGGTTCTGGAAACAGAGATAGCCAGTTACTGTGAGGATATTGATCGCTTCAAGCAAGAACTAGCACTTCATCCAATTGAAATATATGGGCAGACTGTCTTAAATTTGAGCACTACAGATATCAAAGGGACCTGGGAGGAGAACAAAACCCCCTGTTCGGAGATCGGAGCAGAAAACCAGGAGAGTCAAACTGAGTTGCTTCGACAATCTCGAGAACAATTAATCGGTGAATATTACGATGAACGAGTAATGCTCCCCTTACATCGCCAAAAAAATAATAGACACACAATCTTTAGGTTATATATTAACAAAATAGTCTTAAGTTATCTATTTGAGAATTACGAACAAACAATTGAAAATGCCACAATTGCAGTCAATTATTTGGACGGTGCAGCAGGGACAGCAGCTATTCCTCTCTTATATTTCTATGATTCTCTGGCTAGAATTGCGGTGTTTACTAATGCTAAAAATTCTGAGAGAAGAGGAATTCTCGCTCAGGTTACTGTCAACCAGAAAAAGATGAAAACATGGGCGCATCATGCCCCAGAAAATTGTTTACATAAATTTTATCTAGTGGAAGCAGAGAAGCATCGAGTTCTTGGTCATAAGACAAAAGCAATGGAATTTTATGACCGAGCGATTGCCCTGGCCAAATACAGTAAATATCTGAATGAAGAAGCACTCTCCTATGAAATAGCGTCAAAGTTTTATCTAGCTAATGACCAAGTGAAAATAGCTCAAACATATATGATGGAAGCCCGCCATGCTTATCTAAGATGGGGAGCAAAAGCCAAGGTTAAACATTTAGATGAAACCTATAAACAACTGATTTATCTGACTTCTGAGACCTACTCTCAAACTATTTATCACAGTAAATCTACCAGTTCTCAAACTAGTTTAAAATCTCTGGATTTAAACAGCATTTTGAAAGCTAGCCAAGCTCTAGCTAGTGAAATAGTTTTAGAAAAATTGTTAGAAAAATTAATGAAAATTGTGCTAGAAAATGCTGGGGCACAGACAGGTGTTTTGCTCTTGCAAAAAGAAAATAAACAATTTATCGAAGCTTCTGGTTCGATTGAGAATACTCAAGTAAATATTCGGCATTTGCTTTCAGGAGATGAAAGGCAAAATGGATCTGAAGCGATTATTAATTATGTGGAAAGAACTAAGCAAAAAATAGTTTTAGGTGATGCGACTAATGATGAGAGATTTAAATCAGATCCTTATATTCTCAAACTTAAACCTAAATCAGTTTTATGCATTCCCATTATTAGGCAAGAGCAGCTGAACAGTCTACTTTATCTGGAAAACAATTTGACGGCTAATGCTTTTACGCCAGAGCGAATAAAAGTCTTAGAACTCCTCTCAGCTCAAATTGCTATTTCTTTAGAGAATGCCAAATTATACGAGCAGATGACTTCCTTAAACGCTACCTTAGAACAGAAAGTCGAAGAACGCACTCAAGAACTCTCACAAACTATTAAGGTTCTCAAAGCGACTCAAGCACAACTGGTCGAATCGGAAAAAATGTCAGCCTTGGGCAGTTTAGTCGCTGGAGTAGCCCACGAAATAAATACTCCCCTGGGCATTGGTGTGACCGCATCTTCTACCTTAGCTGAAAAAACTCAAGAATTTAGCCAAATTTATCACACTGGTCAAATGAAGCGCTCTCAACTGCAGAAGTTTCTTCAGACTGCCGAGCAAAGCAGTAGTATTATTCTGAGCAATCTCAATCGAGCTGCCGAACTAATTCAGAGTTTCAAGCAAGTTGCTGTGGATCAGTCCAGCGAGTCTCGACGCACCTTTAAAATCAAAGAATATCTCGAGGAAACCTTAACTGCCTTAAGACCCAAATTCAAAGGGACAAAACATATTGTAGAAATCTGGGGAGATGAAAGCCTCATTCTCGATAGCTATCCTGGGGCATTATCTCAGATTGTTACCAATCTGGTAATAAATTCACTCATTCATGCCTACTCTCGAGAAGATAGCGGTTGTATTGTTATTGAGTTTCAATCAGCATGTGCCTTCTACGAAAAAATAGACGAAATTATCTTGTCATATACTGATAATGGTCAAGGCATTCCTCCACAGACTAAAGAGAAAATTTTTGAGCCCTTTTTCACCACCAAACGAGGACAAGGTAATAGCGGTTTAGGTTTGCATTTAGTTTATAATTTAGTAACACAAAAACTCCAAGGCACAATTGAATGTCAAAGTCAGCTAGGAGTCGGTACCAAGTTTACTATCACATTACCTGCTCAAATCACTTAAATAGACATCATTTCACTTCAAAGTTAATCAACTATAAAGTTGAGATTGCCTGTAAACTATTTTTGATCACACCCACTCATTACTCTTTCTAGTTACTCGTTACTTCAAAGAATAAAGTAACTATTCAACCGGAAATCGTATCAGTTAATGTAACGACCAGCACTAGTCTTTTCGATATTTTCTTTAATAGAGTCAAGATCAATGTAACAGTCAGCATAATTGATTAGACTATCGCTAGTCATAGAACGCAAACTGACTACTTCAACTCGAACTCCCTGATAGCTCACAGCATTAACTGCGTAGGATAAATCTCCATCACCGCTAACCAAGATAGCAGTATCGTAGGAATCGACCAAAGTCATCATGTCTACAGCGATTTCTACATCCAAATCTGCTTTTTTAGAACCGTCGGGCAATTGGGTAAGTTCTTTGGTGACTACTCGATAACCATTGCGACGCATCCAGAGCAAAAAACTTTGTTGCTTTTCATTGGTGAGGTCTACTCCGGTGTAAAAGAAAGCTCGTAAAAGCTTAGCACCAGAAGTTAAACAACCAAGCAATTTGGTATAATTGATTTCAATTCCTAATTGCAAAGCTGCGTAAAATAAATTCGCACCGTCGATAAAAATAGCCACTCGACCGCGATTTAGGTTATTGAAAACTTGAATATTTTTATCGGTATCTTCTATCTTGGCATTCTGTCGAATGGGTCTGTTGACTATACCGTTTGCAGATTTCTTGCCAACTAGTTCCCAGTAAGTTGGGCTATGTGTATTATAGCTATGCATTAGTCTATCACCGCCTAAATAATATTTGCTTTTCTAGCATTTTTATGCTATTTTTTATGTGAAGCTTTGTAAAGTAGCAGAAAAGTTGGTTTTTTTGAGAGTTTCTTCCCAAGGTTATTCTTAATATATTTCAAGTTAAACTGAAAAAATGAAGAACTGATGAAGATAGGAGAAACCAGCACTTTGGTTTGAGAAATTTTAACTTAAGTGCAAACTAAAGTGCTGGGAGTATTATTCAACTAACCCCAGGAAAAAAACCATTAATTTCACCCTCTTCGTTGCTCCCTTCGCTTACTTGTTATCTTATTTCTACTTGATTAAAAGATCTAAGTCACTTTATCTTAATTTTTTTTTACTCTTTCGAGCTGAGAATATCCTCTACCTGGTCAGCTAGATTCATTGTCTTAAAAGGTTTAGCAATTACGGCTGTTACCCCTATTTGAGCGAATTGACGCTGGTCAGCAGACTGAACCTTAGCAGTTAGCAAAATCACCGGGATTTGCTTGGTTGCAGGATTAGCTTGTAGCTTTTTAAAGGTAGTGATTCCGTCCATATCAGGCATCATCACATCTAAAAGGATAGCATCTGGTTGTTCGACCTCAGCTAAAGTCAGTCCCTCACTACCTGAACTAGCAGTCGAGACTTTCCAACCGCCCACTAATTCTAGGGCGAGTCGAGCTACCTCTTGGATATCTTCTTCATCATCAACAATCAGAATGTGTCTGACTTTCACGATCGCCAGTCTCCTAAGATACTCCGATATATAGCAGTTCTCAAATGAATGAGTACGGGATTTGTTGTGTTTAGGGATCGGGCATTGGGAACTGGGAATGAAATTCTCACCCCATTTCTTCTACCCTCTGCCCCCTACCCTCTGCCTTTTGAATAATACGATTGAGTAACTTAATTACTCGCTGTTCAAATTCTAGAGGTGTAATGCGACCTTTGGTCAGAAACAAAGTTTCCCCTAACTTCAATCTTTCTTGCTCCGCAAGCTCTACATCTTTGGCAGTATAAACAACTAAAGGCACGTGGCACAGGCGGTTGTGCTGTCGGAGCCAATCAACTACAGCAAAGCCATTACCTTCTGGCAAAACTAAGTCCAGAACTAGTAAGTTGGGGATAATACGCTGGCTTAACTGAATAGCTGCAGTCCCACTCTGAGCGTGAAAAGTCTGAATGCCGTAGCGTTCAAAAATAGCCTTGAGTACTTGCGCCAGATCCAGGTTGTCTTCGACGATTAGCACTTTGATATTTTCTTTTTGTCGTGCTAAGGCTCTCTCTAAGGCTTGGAAGAGCAACTTTTCATCTGGAGGTTTAACCACCCAGTCGCTTACTTCTTGGGGAATGGATTCTCTGGAAGGGGGTAATAAACCACTTAAGATAATTACAGGAATATCTTTAGTTTCTGCCTGTTGTTTGAGAACTGCCAAAGTTTCCCAGCCATTTAGACCGGGCATCATGAGATTGAGCAGGATTGCGTCAGGCTGTTCTTGGGCCGATCGCTCGACTGCTTCCTGACCTGAAGCAACTGTCATTGCTCGGTAATCCTGATTTTCTAGCATAGTTTGCATGACTGCTCGCACTGAATCGTCATCATCGCACACCAGCACTAAGGGACCAGTTTCGCCTCTAATGGTCTCCTTTTCTGGTTCCGAGTGCAATATAGGTAAGGTAAAGTAAAAGCAACTGCCTTCTCCTAAATTGCTTTTAGCCCAAATCTGACCGTCGTGGTGTTGCACGATCGAGCGGCAAATAGCTAACCCCAACCCCGTACCTCCTTTCTTGCGGGAATCAGAGGCATCGACTTGTTGAAACCGTCCAAAAATCGACTCGATTTTATCCGCAGGTATACCCCGTCCTTGGTCTTTAACTTTAAAGATGATGTAAGGTTGTTCTGACCTGCTGTTTTCCTGCTGTGGTTCTACTACCTCAGCACTCAGCCAAACTGTAGCACCTGGGGGAGAAAATTTGATCGCGTTGCTGAGCAGATTAGTTAGTGTTTGAATAATGCGATCGGGATCTATCCACAGCCGAGCAGAAACTTTAGTTACCGATAAAGTAATCTGAGCCTTCTCTGCCAAATTCCTGACCACTTCTACAGCGGCATCGATCAATTTAGCAGCATCGCCAACTTGCTTGCTCATGATAACTTTGCCAGATTCAATGCGTTCGATATCTAAGATGTCATTGATCAGTCGTACTAAGCGAGCAGCGTTTTTGGCGGCAATATCGAGCATCTTTTGAGCTTGTTGGGGTTGGTTGCTCAGTACCCCAGAAGCTAGCAGATCTAAAGCACCGACAATTGAGGTGAGAGGGGTACGCAACTCGTGGCTAACTACGGAGATAAACTCATCCTTGAGCCTTTCTACTTCGTGGCGATCGCTGATATCAATGCAGCAGCCAATGTAGCCAGCAAAAGTCCCATCTGCCAAAATACGAGGCGTTCCTTTATCTAAAATCCAGCGATATTCTCCATCAACACGCCTCAAACGGTACTCTATTTGGAAGCTCTCTCGCGCCTCAAATGCCTGGGTATAAGTTTCTAGAGCTAGCTGGAAATCTTCTGGATGTACTGTTTCTCTCCAGCCGTTGCCAATTTCTTGTTCTAGAGTTCTGCCGGTAAATTTAAGCCAACTCTGATTAAAAAATGTAAACTGTTTGTCTGTACCAGACATCCACAGCAATACTGGGGCGCTATCTGCCACAATGCGAAATCTTTGTTCGCTCTCTCGCAGAGCTGCTACTAACTGAGCTTGAGTTAGGGCAATGCCTATCTGGTCAGCCAGTTGTCGCAACATTTCTCTTTCCCAGCTCGACCACTCTCGCGGACTGGTACACTGATGGACAATCAACAAACCCCAAAGTGTTTCTTTGTGTAGTATTGGTACTACTAAATTGGCTTTCACGTCAAAAGAGCGAAGCAATTCTTGGTGACACGGCTCTATATCAGCTAGATCGAGATCGGCGATCGCGCTCATTCTTCCCTGACGATATGGTTCTAAGTACTCTTGGCAAAAACAAGGATCAACAATCTCGCTACCGAGAATAGCCGAACAACCCGGAACTACCGACTCTTGTACTACCGTACCGCCACTACCATCGGACCATAGTTGGAAGATGACAACTCGCTCAGCCTGGAGGTATTCTTGGACCTCGTCGGTAGTTGTTTGCAGAATTTCTTCTAGTTGCAAAGACTGACGAATCTTGAAGGCTATTTCTGTCAATAATCGCGATCGCAAACTTTGGCGGCGCAATTCTTCCTCTACTTGTTTGCGTTCAGTTACATCGCGAGCAACTGCATACAGTAATCCTTCCTCAACTACTGGAAAAGCCATCCAAGCCAGCCACTTATAGGAACCATCTTGAGTGCGATAGCGATTCTCAAAGTCGATCGTGGGGTTACCAGTAGCTAGTTGCTCCAGTTCGGCAATAGTTGCAGCGCGATCGTCAGGATGAATAAGAGTGATAAATGGTTGGGATAAGATTTCTTGCTGAGAATAGCCCAGTGTTTCTTCAAAAGCTGGATTTAACCGTTTGAAATAACCGTCCGTACCAGCAACACAAAGCAGATCGAGGGAAAGGGCAAAAAAACGCTCTAACTCTTGTTCTGCTCTTACTCGATCGGCCATCTCAGTGGCTAACTGTTGATTGGTTGCTTCCATTCGTCGAGCTTGCCTTTGAGCTGTTTGAGCGAGATTTATTGTCCCCGCGCTTATTACAGCTATTAGCAGTCCCCCACCCAAAACTAATTCGGGTAGTAAAGAATACTCTGAAGCAAGTAAAGCATTTGTTGGTCGTACCTCGATCCGCCAGGTAGTGCCATCAAGATTAACTTCCGTTTCTTGACCCCATTTTCTTTCCAGCACTTCCTCAGCAGTAATTAAGTTGGCTTCATACCTGCGGCGATAGATTTCTTGGTTGCCATCAAAAATAGCGATTTCGTAGCCTGGGGCAACATTTTTAGCTAAAAGGGTATCGAATAATGGCTGAATGCGGAAAACGCCCAGAATAAAACCGTCAAAGGATTGAGGGGAGAAGGGGGTGACAAGTTTCTCAACTTTTGACTTTTTAAAGATGGGTACGTATACCAGAAAACCTTTTCCGCCTTGAACTAGTGTAATTGTGCGCGTGACTGTTATGGATTGCTTTTCTCTTGCCGCTTCTAGAGCAACTCGTCGTCGCTCCTCAAATGCTAGATTTAGGTTTTGAGCCTGTTCGTTTCCCGCTAAAGGTTCGATCCAGCGAACGTAAAACGAAGAGTCTATCCACTCGATCGCCTGAAAACCTGGATAGTCTTCAAACTGATTTTGAGCATCCGCATACCATTGCTCTTCAGGAGTACCACCTTGAACTTCCCAGCGTTTTGCCATCCGCACCAGTAAAGAGATCCGATTTTGCATCTGTGCGGCGATTTCCTGACGGACGCTGGCTGCGGCAAATTCTACCTTTCCCTGGATCTGGTTGCGATCTTGTACTTCCAGTGCGTGCCAGAGAAGCAGGGTCACTGTTGAAATAGTGAGCCAAACAAATACGCTCAGCGATTTAGGCTGCCAAAACTTTGTCTTGAGCAAGAAGCGTGACATTTAAAGTAACGAGTAATGAGTAACGAGTAACAAGTGGCAAGCAGCGAGTTTTGACTTAATTCAAGAAGTCAATAATAACTTAACTATTAGCTTTTAGCTGTTTCTCCCACTCTCCCCTCTCCCCCTCTTCCCCATTCTTTCTTGCCTGTCTTCACCAGTTAATTAAGTAGGTGGGCATAAATAAATATAAAATCGAAATGGGGATTTCTCTTCTGTTGCCTGTTGTCTGTTCCCTGTTCCCTCTCTCAACCATTTTCTAATTAATTTGACCTACCTACTTAGGTCTATATTAGTAACGCTTTAGCAGAGCGATATAGCCTTTGCCAGTCGGTACCATCGGCGGGATATTCAACTATCCCTGTTGTGAAGTTTACTTGTACTTGAGTGCCGTCCTTGGCTGTAAACTCTTCTCGTCTTAAATCCTCCAGAAGTTCCGATAGTCCGATCGCACCGTGCTCTTTGGTCATCCCGTACATTCCCAGGACGAACTCCGCGCCTGCCCAACGACTAACTACATCTTCATCATAGAAGTTTTGTCGCAATAGTTGTCCTAATTTGGAGAGAATGCGATCGCTGAAGGCGTGACCGTACTGCTCGTTAATCTGCTTGAGATCTTCTAACTTAAGGATAGCGAAACAACAGGGCTGGTTTTGCCTGGCTGCAATTTGCAGCAACTTAGTCAGCTCTTGAATAGACTTGTGACGATTAGCAACTCCGGTGAGAGGATCGGTTTCAGCTAGTTTCTTCAACAAGCGCGATCGCTCTAAACGATTGAGGATGCGAGTCACTAATTCTGCCCCAACAACGGGCTTACTCACATAGTCATCAGCACCGACGGCAAAAACTCGATGTTTGGTCTGGGCATCTGTGTGAGCGGTGAGAAATAATACTGGCAAGCCCGACCAACGCAGGTCATTGCGAACCACCTGACACAATTCTATCCCGCTGACTTTAGGCATTTCTACATCTAGAATCAGCAAATCTGGGGAAGTAGCTTCCAGAGTTTCCCAAAACTTGAGGGGATTGTCAAGGGTAAAGACTTGCAGTCCCCAGGGTTCGAGGAAGTTTTTCACACAAGTTAGTAATTGAGGATCGTCGTCCACGATCGTCACCTTAGCCTCTACCCGATGAGTGCGATGCCAAACTTGCGATACTGCTTCGAGAATCTGAGCGGGAGTCAGAGGCTTCCGTAAAAATCCCCTTCCCCCCAAACGAGCAATTTTAACCCGATCAAGCAAACTATCTCCCTCTGCTAAAACTATTACTGGCACCGGCGATCTAGAGGCATTTAATTCTTCGAGCAATTTCAAGTTATTCTCGGCGCTATCGGCTTGCTCCCAAGCAAGTAAAATTACCTCAGGAGTCTCTCGCCAGATCAAATCTCTAGCTGTAGTAGTATCTGCAGCAACTACTACACCCATTCCCCAATTTGCTGCTTCAGGGATTAATTCTTGGGCTACTGACCCATTCTTTTCCACAATCAACAGTAATGGGCGTTCCTCTGAGACTGCTACACTGTCCGACTCACACAGAAGATTGGGACACTCAACAGTGTTGGCTTTTTCTAATTCCTGCCGTATTGCCACGACTAACTCAGACAAATGCTGTCGTTGTTGTGGGCTAAGTGGTTTCCGAGCGGAGAAAAGTTGTTCTATTTCTCTAGCCAAATGAGAACCTCGATCGAAATTAAACATACCCATTGAGCCAGCTAGCTTGTGAGCTTCTGAAGTTGCTAACTGGCGCAATTCTTCGTTCAGGGAATCTTTGAGCATGGCAGTTGTCGCTTTTTCGATCGCTGCGACTCTACTACTAAATTTAGTTTGTGCCTGCTGCCAAATGCTAGTAGCTACGGCTATGGCTTTTTGTCGTGCATCAGGCAATAAGCGCTTTTGTTTCTTGCTCTTTTTCTTTTTAGTGTTATGCTCTGGTTCGTTAGCTTTGAGACGATAACCAATGCCGTAAACTGTCTCGATCGGAGCTTTAGTTAATCCGGCTGCCTTCAATTTCATGCGCAATCCCTTGATGTGGGCTGTTACCGTCTCTTCTCCAGGGGATTCCTCAAATGACCACAGCCGATCGAGAATAGTACTGCGACTAAATACTCGGTGGGGATGTCGTAGAAAAAGCTCTAAAAGACTGTATTCCTTGGGCGTTAAATGAAGCGGCTTGTCCTGATAAACTACCTCCATAGTTCCCGGATTGAGATGTAAGTCTCCCCACTTTAAAATGGGAGGCAAGGAAGAACTTCCCCGACGCAGCAGCGCCCGAATGCGAGCTAACAATTCCTGCAAATCGAAGGGTTTAGTCATGTAATCATCTGCTCCCGCATCTAAACCCATGACTTTCTTGGTGCTGCTATCCTGGGCAGTTAGCAAAATTACAGGGGTTCGAATTCCTTGGGAACGCAAACGCTGACAAAAGCTAATTCCATCCAGTTTAGGTAGAATTATATCTGACACAATTAGGTCATAGCTAAAGGACTCTACTAACTCCCAACCTTCTTGACCGTCAGTAGCAACATCGATACTATATTTCTGAGCGGTCAGGGCTTTTGCTAACCTGTGGGCAACCAGCTCGTCATCCTCAATTAGTAGAATCTTCATAGACCAATAACTTGGAAGAGAGGAATCATTAACCTCACTCCTCACCTTCTTGACTAAAATCCTACTCAAGCTTAGCTCGTCAGATCTAGGGAAATATTAATTTTGTTAGTAAATTAAAACACTCGTGTTAACAATTTCTAGTACATATTAGGTAGAATACAATACTTATGCGAGCATCCAAGTTTTCTGGAGTGTTCTGAGGTAAGGCGATCGGACACAAAATGTAATAAAAATATAAATCAACACCAGCGTTAATTCACGCTCGGGTATAAATTAGCTACTCAAATTGTCCAACTAGCTTTTCCCAAAGCTCGAACTTTCTAACCCTATTCAACAGCTATGCTCAATCCCAATTTAGATGAAATTGAATTAACAAAAGAAGAATACCAACGCTACTCTCGTCACATTATCTTGCCGGAGGTAGGACTAGAAGGGCAAAAACGCCTCAAAGCGGCTAGTGTTGTCTGTATTGGTACGGGAGGTCTTGGTTCTCCCTTACTCTTGTATTTAGCAGCAGCGGGAATTGGACGCATTGGCATTGTCGATTTTGACATAGTGGATAGTTCCAATTTGCAACGCCAGATAGTACACGGAATCTCGTGGGTAGGCAAACCAAAAATCCAGTCGGCGAAACAACGTATCTTAGAGATTAATCCTTATTGCCAGGTGGATTTGTACGAAACCCAGCTTACCGCTGAGAATGCTTTGGATATTCTCAAGTCTTACGACGTGGTAGTGGACGGTACTGATAATTTCCCTACCCGCTATCTTACTAACGATGCCTGCGTCTTGTTGAATAAACCGAACGTCTATGGCTCTATTTTCCGTTTTGAAGGTCAGGCGACAGTCTTTAACTACGAAGGTGGTCCCAACTATCGCGATCTGTATCCCGAACCACCACCGCCAGGAATGGTTCCTTCTTGTGCTGAAGGAGGAGTCTTAGGGGTTCTTTGCGGTATTATCGGGACAATTCAGGCAACCGAAACGATCAAGATTATTCTGGGGACAAAAAATACTCTCAGTGGCAGGTTGCTGCTATACAATGCCCTAGATATGAAATTCCGGGAATTGAAGCTGCGACCAAATCCCGAACGCCCAGTAATTGAAAAATTAATCGACTACGAACAGTTTTGCGGTATACCTCAAGCTAAAGCCCAGGAGGAAAAACAGCAGACAGAAATAGCAGAGATGACAGTGCAGGAGTTGAAGCAATTGATTGATACTGGTGCAGGTGAGTTTGTCTTATTAGACGTTCGCAACTCTCACGAGTATGAAATTGCTAAGATTCCAGGCTCAGTACTAGTACCATTGCCAGATATTGAAAGTGGTTCGGGGATTGAAAAAATTAAACAACTGACAAGCAATTATCGCTTGATCGCTCACTGTAAAAGTGGTAGGCGATCAGCTAAAGCTTTATTTATCCTCAAAGAATTTGGCATTGAAGGTACCAATGTCAAAGGAGGAATTCTTGCTTGGAGTCGAGAAATAGATTCTTCTGTACCTGAATATTAAGCATCAAATGAAGTAAGGAGTTTTGAATTAATTCAAAACTCCTTACTCGTTACTTGTTAATCACTTCTTCGACTTGATAATCACTAATTAACTTTTATTTTTTGGCAGTCCCTTACGAACAGCTTGCTTGTGGATCGATTTGTTGATTGTTTTCGTCTTTAGCACAGAGCAGGTTATTGACATAGGGATCGTCTAGGGCTAACTGTCGAGAATATTCGCTGCGAGTGTTACTAGGAGTAACAAAACGCTCGGCTACTGGACCTGCTGGCGCATACTGCAAGCCAACGTCATAACCCCATCGACGTTTGGGAGGAGAATAGTATTTAATGTTCTCTTTACTACCGTTAGCTGGATTACCTGGTTCCCAACTATCCTGATCGAAAGGAGCTGTAGCGTAGGTACTAAAATTCAACTGCAAGAAAGAACCAGAGATAAAGAGATCTTTGCCACCCCAATTTTGTATAAAGCGGGGGAAATTATGTAAGCCTCCATAAGCTTGGTAAGCACGAGAAGGGATGAGACCACTAATGATGACAGCATTGATCCGAGTATCATCTACACCATTAATTAGAGTTTTACCATCTGAAAACTTCCGATATTTCTTGTTGTCGTCTTTACCGTACTCTTTCACAGTGCTACCACTTTTATACATAGGGTAGCCATTGCGAGAAATCGTAATTGGAGCTTCGCTGTTAACAAGATTGGTCTCAGTATTTGTATTTTTACCATCTTCGGTTAACCAACCATTACCTGGTGTTGTATCATCCTTAGGAGCATTCAAAGCTCGGTAAGAGGATTTACCTCCGGTATTAGTGGCTCTGATTCCCTGAGCTATATTGCCATCAAAAAAATTCTTGCCCACGATAGTAATTGCATCGGAAAGAATTTCTACTGGTCTCCAAACATCTTCTACACGAGCAAATTTAGGGTTAAGATTCCCATCGCTATCACCGTTATTTCGGCTGTAAAAGTTGCTAAAGTCAGTTTTCAGCTTTTCGTCGAATTCCTCAATACGTTTGCTGTTGCTGTAATCGTTGTTATCGCAACTCCCATTGTCAACCTTCAAGTGTAAATTGAAACCTTTCTCATTTCCATCTCCAAATACATATACGGGGTTGTCGGAAATAAATGCCATCCCTCTCATAATAGAAGGGTCGTGACAGCGGCGTATATCTTTTCCGTTGCGCAACCGGAAACCGTAGGGACGACGATCTGGATCTGCATAGAAATCTATAGGTTTGGGACTGATATCATTGCTGGTGTTAAGAGGGGGATCTTGCTGAGAACCACTTTTACCAACGGCATCCATGCGGCAACTAGATGTGGTTATTTTGGAGAATTCGTTACAATTATTCCAGCTATCGCCAGCTGGTCTGGCAATACCGTCTTCTCGCACGGCATCTTCTCGGAAAGCGTAAACAATGCCACTATCGGGTAGCCAGTTTTCGATCATTCCGGTAGAGGAATTGTGTCTGAGCATATTGAGATCGAGATCTAAATTGCGCACCGACATCATTTCCCGACCGTTGAACATACCTTTGTCTAACAAGGCTACGTATCTGTTTTGAGAACTTGCTCCAGTCTTATCGATTATTTTATTGTCAATGTCCGTATTGGTGGTGCTATTAGGAAGTTCCCAATTAGCTATCGCTCGAGGTTGTATGGTAATGTCGTTTGACAGCTCGTTATTTGTGATTTCCTTGTATGTATAAGAACCGTTGACTGAACTGCTCTTAATATAGCTATCTTTAATGTATTCTTCGTCGCTTGGTTGATCGTCTTTTTTAGCGGAAGACCCATTGTAGTCATGATCTTGTCTGGGGAAAATGTAGTAGAGGGCGGGATATTTAGGTTGGGTAATATCGAGGGTATTTAGCATTTCTGCTAGACGGATAAATTTCTTTTCTTTTGAGGGATCTCCTAATGGATTTCCTAAGCCTATGAAGTTGTTTCCAGATTCTTGAGTGTAATCAAAGTTTAAGCTAATTGGAGTTCCCAGATTGTAGGTTTTTCCTCCATATGTAAAACCACTACTATCCAGATTATTTTGAATTGTGTATATCTTGGAAGAAGATGATGCAAAACCTAATTGACGATCGCGAGAAATCTGTTGTATTTGTTCGATACGATGTACTAAATCTTCTCCTATTTCGTCAACATATTCATCTCTATCTGTGGGTAAGGAACTACTACTACCTAAAGTGCTATCTAGTTTGTCACTTGCTTGTGTGAGCAAAGCATCGCTGTTTTGTTGGATATTATCGAGATTGTATGCCAACATTCCCAAAGTGCAAGATGCTGTTTGAATCGTGGTTTTGTCGGCAATGCTGAGGTCATTATAATTAGTACCGCTATCTAGCAAGTCTAGCTCCCGATGTAGGTTGGAGAAATCTCCCCACATGGTTAGATAAGGGTAGGGGTGAATAACTGTTCCTTGAACAGGTGGAAAAGCACCGTCAGGATCTCCTGCAAAGTGAGCTAAATTTCTCAAAGCTTGTCCCAAAGAAGCGTTACTAGCAATATCGGTAGTAAAATTAGTCTTATTTGGTGGATTAAACTCCCAGCCGTTTGTTCCTATACCATCGAGAAAGTTCGTATCTATATTTGTAGTGTTTGTGTATTTATTAAAGGTTTTGCTGTTGCTAATTGTTTTGCTTGTTCCTGGGTGAGCTACCGTTGCTATACAAGCAATGGGGAAATCACTATCTTTTTCGTAGTGATAGACTGCGGTTGCCTGAACTGCTGCTAGGTTATCCCTGAGAGTTTTCCACTGTCGCTGTTCGTGGCATCGGTTTTTTACTGCACTTTTGTTTTGTGGGCAAGCCTTGGTTAAGTCGGTTTCGGGTGGATAAAGTGGGTCATTATTTCCTTCCCAACCGAATTTGTTACCTAACTCCAATCGCTGACCTACGATAACTCGCAAACCTTGTTTCCAGGCGCGTCGTTCCCAGTAACCATCTAAACCGAGAGTTTCTACGGAGGTAGTATTATTGGCTAACTTTTGATAATACTTATCTGTGGAAGCTATCGACTCGCCGATTTTATGGTTGTCGAGATCAATAAGATTTGTATATTTTGGCTTAGGACCATAACGATCGTCTGCTCGATAGGTATCGTCTACAAAAGGGGGTGTTTCTGCCTGATTATATACCCGTTTTTTTACAAACGGAGAATAAGTTGACCAATTAGCATCTTCAAAATCTTTATTATCTGGGTTTGAGCCTCTCGAGCGCTTATTCCCTGTTGTGAAGAGAAATACTGGATCTAAAGCTCGTTGTGCTACTTTTATGTCACTTTTGACTCCATCTTTAGTCTTGTCTATCGTATAACTTTGGCTCGGTCCATTATCTCCATAAATATCAACCTTTGACTTACCAAGGAAGTCATTTTTGGTCATCGTGGCATTGATCATCTGACCTTTGAATCCTTGATTGCCATTGTCAGAAGCGTTTGTTTGGTACTCGGCCATCGTAATTTCCGAGTTTGACGCACTATAAAGACAAGATTGGGGATCGCTAATCAAATAGGCGTGAAATCTACTACTACCACCATTATTGCCAACGATCAGGTTGCCCTCTGTATGCATTGCCCCGTTCCAATTAAAAGTTGGCCCTGGGAATATTTCTAGGTCGTTGAGAAACCATGCGCCCCATTTGTTACCCAAATCGGCTTCTCTATCTTGTTGCAGTTCCAAGGCTGCATAGCTTAGATCGTTGCCATTATTTTTCATGGCAACGCCAGTAATTTGAAAGGCTCTAACGAAAGTAGAAGTATTTGTCGTAGAATCCCAACCATTGGTTGAATTTGCCAATAAATTACAATTGGAATTACTAGCTTCTTGGAGAGAGAGTGGCCCGTTGCGAATAATTAGATTGTCGGCTTTAGTTTGATCTGAACTGGTGC
>JBFRWL010000432.1:0-2706 GCA_051439565.1 Prochloraceae cyanobacterium | reverse complement strand
CCTCATTTCTCGTCGCATCAGAGCAATAACTTCTTTTTCCTTTAACCCAAATTGAATTTCTATCGCTTGGAACGGAGTCCGATCCTCCCAAGCCATTTCAATAACGCGGTCAATAGTTGGGCTATCTAAGTCAGGTAATTTCATCAGCAATTCACTATAGTTTTTATTATTTATCAAGTTAATTTGAGGCAAGTTCTCCATTTAAAAATTTACGAATTAAGCCAATCGTGACAGCAGGTAGTTCTAGTTGCGGGGTAAGACCAACTTCCTCTATTACTTGAAAAGCTCTAATCGCTGTGGGATTCATTTCCGCCAGACGTCTGCCAATATCTGGCCCAGTAAATTGAGATTTCTGCCCCCAAATGATCGCTGTGGGAATTGTCAGTTGCTCAATGTATTCAGATAGATCAAAACATAAATCTCCCCGCACAAAAGATAGGGCACTATATTCCGCATTCTCTTGCTTAGCTGATTCTAGGTAAGCTGCTACTATTTCAGGATAGACTCGTTCGGGACGGGCAAACTGACGCTGTTCTAAAAAGTTGCGAATCCCTAACTCGTTTGCCACCCCAAAATCATAAATAAAGCGATCGATAATTGGGGTACTTACCAGTTGAGCAAAGAAACTGCGAGTGTAATTTTCGCCAAAATCGGACAGTCCTGCTGGTGTTGTCAGAATTAATGATTTAAATAACTCAGGACGAGCGATCGCGACTCGAATGGTGAAAGCTGCTGTTAGAGATGAAGCAATAACTATGGCTGGTTCAGCGCAGCTTTGCTCGATAAATTCACTAATGCAAGTTAGGTAATCATCAATCTGGTAATTACGGTCTAAATGTTCAGAATCACCCCACCCGATTAAATCTGGAGCCAGGATCTGATATTCACTGGCAAAGGCGGGAAAAACTTTAGACCACTCATAGGCAGAAGAGCCCCCGCCAAAACCATGCAAGAATACTAATGTTGTTGGCTTGTCAGAAACTTCCTCTAGCAGCCAGGGAGCACGATCTGCGGTGTAGTAGACCATCTTTCCTAGGCTTGTAGTTAGTGAATGTTGGCTAAAACCAGGTATCTTTAACATAATTTGTGCAAAAAGCAATAAATATTACTGTAAAGTGAACTTTCCCCCTCTTCCTTACTATTACCTAATTGATTGTTAGATTGCTGGGACAAGGGTTGACCAAAGATATGGGGTCTAGGAGGAATTCCTGGGAATCAAGAATTTCTGCCAGTCGGATATCCCTCTCTAGAAGACAGGCATGACCACTGTTGGGAAGTAAGATTTTTGTAGCGTTTGGTAGAGAACAGACTAGCCTATCTGCTTCAGTTACAGAAGGCAAAAGTCGGTCGGCTTCGGAAGCCATAATTAGAGTAGGTTTGGTTATCTGATGTAAAGGGATGTCAGCGAGATGAAAATCATGGAGTAAGGAAATCCGCCAAGCAGCGCTCTGAGTAGTTACAGACTGCATCGCTGTGAGCAATCTGCTGCGATTCTGAGTTGATATCCTTTCCGAGGCAATGAGAAACGGTAATAGCCCAATAGCCGAAATTTGGTAGAGAGGTTCTGGCAGCCATTGAACAATTGTTGAACCCCAACCCATTATCGGTTGACGAGAAAAAGAAGAGGCAGGATTAATTAAAATCATGCGGTCAAATAATTCATTCGAGTAGGCTGCTAGTTTCAGAGCCAGACAGCCACCAAAAGATTCTCCGCAAAGGTAAATAGGACGAGATGCTCCTAATTCTCGCTCAACTTGAATTAAATCTGCTGTCTGCTCAACTAAACCCGACCAATCGGTTAGGTCATCTGGGGGAATGGACAAACAGCGGACATCAAAAAATTTTTCTAACCCTGGCAACTGGGTTTTGAGCAATTGACCAGTTCCATCCATTCCTGGTAAATAAACAAATAAGGGATAGTTTACTTTTGAGTCCTGAGGTTTCAAAAAGCGCAAGGGTTTTTCAGAGATTGACATAGATAATGTAAATTTAATAGCAACCTTGGTGCAGTAGTTCAGCAATCTGGTGTGAACAAGATTGAGTTAATTTTTTGGCCATCAAGCTTGCTTGCCTACCCCGATACTGTTGCCGTTCCCCTTCAGTAATCCAAATAGGGCGACCAAACAAAAGATTAACGCGGCGGTAGACAACTGCGGGATGCCAACCCCAGCAGTCAAATAATGGTTCAGACGGATCGAATAAGCTGAAAAGCTTCAGGGGTGCCACAGCGTGCCTTTTCTCGCCCGTAGAAGCGATCGCGACTGGTAAAATTGCTAACTCGTCAACTGGTACTCGCAAAGCTAAATGAGCAAAACCCCGATGAAAAGGACTGAGCTGATGGGGAGATTTGACTTGAACCATTGGCTGTGCTCCTTCGGGGAAAATTCCTACTGCTTGGCTCGACTGGAGAAAATTAGCTGACTTTTGAAAGAACTGCCTTTTACCTTGGCTAGAAGCATCAAGGGGATAGGCTCCCATTAACGCGATCATCTCCCGCAGCAGGGGAACTTGACTCATGTAATGATGGCAGGCAAAGCGAACTGGACGATTCATTGCTGTCATCAGCAGTGGTGCATCGAGAAAGCTACGATGGTTGCTCACAACTAAGACTCTCTTAGTGGCGGGAACCCTTTCCGAGTAGTGGATAGATACTTTAGTGCCAAAGGCATTTAGTAAGCTATGGGATAGGTGCAAGGGGGGATCGAA
>JBFRWL010000431.1:0-6215 GCA_051439565.1 Prochloraceae cyanobacterium | reverse complement strand
GTATTCTGACTCTAATCTTTTCTGAATTTTCCTTAGTTCAGTACTTTTGCCACAACCGCGATGTCCAGTGAATAAAATAGTACAAAATTCTGTTGGCTCAAGAAATTGTAATTTTGTAGTAATTTTTTGAACTGTATCTGTATTGCGAACTGATGATAAATCGACATAATAGCGATCGATATCTGCACCAATTAATGGTTCAGGAGTACAGATACGATAAGCATCTCGAAGAGTAGTAGCACGATTAGGCGCAAGGGAGTTCATTGACGATTTTTTGAATTGACTAACGCAGTACGAACAATATTTTTGAGAATTATTGATAGTGCGAGCGTCTCGCTCGTTCGCTGTGATGCTCGCGCTACATCTCTCATTTCGCTTAGGATTACTATAGATTGTATCTTTGGAAGGAAAACATAAACAGACTAGTTTCAACATTTAATGAGGTTATGGGTGTGGCTCGGGAATGCCCTAAAGGACTAGAACGTTGATTCAGTATTCCTAAATTGCTAGTTAGGTGAGAGGGGGGAGTGTGGGAAGAGGGGGAAGATAGGGAAGAAAGAAAAGGCAAAAAGCTTAACTTTTCTTGATTCTCCCCACACCTCCGTTTCCTCCCACACTTCCGTTTCTCTTTCAATTAATGATTGCTCTTTAATACTGAATCGGTGTTCTAACTTCGCGTCGTGCACCAAGAGATCGCCTCTGCCCAAAAATTATCTGTCATGAACATTAATTAAATTGGTATGACGATAGTTATAATCATGCATAGAATTGCGATTCGGTGTGAGGACAATTAACATGACGACAATGTATTCTAATTTCCAGACGATTATTACGGCTTTCACTTCGAGTTTAGGAACAGTTCTCATAACTTTATTGTGGACAACGGCTGTTGGGGCGCAATCCAGCACAGAAAATGTTTTGCTCTTACCGAGCTCCCAGACGAAAACAGAGGATCATAGCTTAGAATCTCTCAAGTTAGAAATACCTTCTACTAATGCGGAAGATTTACTCACTAATTCCCCAGAAGGAAAAATCACTGCTCAAAATAATTCGTCATCCCAATCCCAGGGCAAAAATCGAGTCGATCCCTTTACCAAAATTTCTGGTGGACAGCTCAAGATTAGACTAACGAAATCGGGAAGCTCCACGATCTTTGGTTTCGGTTCTTTAATTGGTTATCCTGATGCTTTAAATGGACCAACTCGTCTGCTGCAAACTTCGCCGCAAGAAGAGACGGCGCTAGCTGTTGTTTCAGTGGCAGGTCATTTACGGCAAAACTTCGGGAAAAATCAAAGTCAGGGTATTCTGTTGGAGGGGATCGCCGATCCAAAGCGCTTTGGGCTTGATTTAAGATATGGCAATTTAGCTCCCTCTTTACCTGGAGCGTTTGCCGTTAATGTTTATAATGCAAGTGGTCGCAGTCCTTCCTATGAAAATGGCGAGGAAGATGTTGACTTAGCTAACGGCAATGTTCCTTGGGTAGTTCGCTATGGTGCAGGATTGGAATATGTACAACCCCTAAATAAGAAGCTTAATGGAGCTTTGGGTATCAATTATCAAACGGTTTCGGTTCGCGATGCTGCCTACACTACCAGCATTAATCCTATAGATGAGCTGGGCAATTCTTTAACTTTTAGTGATGATGGGCAGGACACGCTGTTAACTCTAGATGCGGCTCTCTTGTTTGAAACTACCGATAACCCAGCGAGTCCCACTCGTGGTTCTCGATTACGATTTGGCACCAGTCAATCGATTCCCATAGGAGATGCCCAGATTGGTTATAATCGTCTCTCTACTAGTTTTAGCCAATTTATTCCTCTCAATCTCTTTGGATTTACTGAAGGAGCTCGTACTCTGCTACTTAATATTCAAGGAGGAACTTTTATTGGGGATGTTCCTTCCTATCAAGCTTTCAACTTAGGGGGTACGCAAACTATTCGTGGTTTTGAGCGCGGAGAAGTAGCGACAAGTCGCAGTTTTGTTAAGGCAACTGCGGAGTATCGTTTTCCGATTGTCGGCTTTAGGTTACTGAAGCAAGATGTTGGCCTCGGAGGAAGTTTATTTATCGATTATGGTAACGATCTGGCAACTGCTGATGGGGTCAACGGCAACCCTGGAGGAATAAGGGATAAATTTGGAGATGGTTTAGGTTATGGTTTAGGTTTAAGTGCCGACTCAGTGATCGGTCGCTTACGCGTGGAGTTTGGCTTGAATAATGAAGGCGGCAGCCAGTTCCATTTTGCTTTCGGCGATCGCTTTTAAGTCGATTATTCTGCTAGGATCGGGCAATTTCCTCCTTATCCAATCCTAGAACATCACAGAAAGTATCAATTACTTCCTGTTCTGGCTGGCTGAAATCACAATCTGCCTTGGCAATAACCAGGCAAATGCGCAATAGAAGAGATGCTAATTCTCGATCGCCGGCTAAATGATTAATTGCTTCTAATACATTAGCTTTCCCTAGCTGGGGATTATTAGAGATGGTTTCAGCATAAGTACGAAAAAGGTCGGCAGCCTCGTTAGAATCGAAAAATTGGAGTTGTTGAACATGGTCGAGAACATAATCACGAGCCATAAGTTCGGCAAAGCTAATCTCTCCATCGGCTAAAGCCAACATCGCACTAGCGCCCATTGCCGCTTCGAGAAACTGCCGACTGCGAACTTTTTGCTGATGCTTGACTAGCAAAGTTTTGAGCGCACTAACTATTCCCGTCATTTTTTGCTCCTCAAAGACTCATAAAGTTATATGGTGTTAATCTAATTCTGTCTAATTCTAGATCGGTTCTAACTTCAAAATGAAATTTAGCTCGGCATTTCGGCAACAGGTTTCTTCTCAACTGATTCCTGTATCTCTCTTGTGACTTTATCTATTTAATATTTTAACTGCTGTTCCTGAGCTAATTTTTTCTGTGGGATGCAGAATTACTCGTTCTGATTCCTGTAATCCCTGTTCAATTGCTGCTTCAAAATTACTCCGTTGACTAACTTTGATCTGACGCTTTTGAGCTTTATTATTCTCTAGAACAAACGTACACCAAGTATCGGATAAACTGCGATCGCTTCTCACTTGGCAACGGAATAAAGCACTCAAAGGAATGAGTAAAACATCTTCTCCTGACCAAACTACAGTTCTGGTTTCGACGCGATAGCGATCGCCCAAAGGTATTTCCGTATCCACAAAATCTGCAATAACATTAACTCTTTGTTCTTCGACTCCTAAAGCGGAAACCTTAGTAAAAGCGGAAGGTTCGACATAACGTACCTTAGCCTGAAGATTGGATTCTCCGCCCCAATGTTCGAGAAACATCGTCGCTCCTGGTTTGACTTTGACAGCATCAGAAGAGAGTAAATCAACGACAATTTCTAAATCTTGAGGATTTCCTAGTTCTAACAATTGAGTTCCCGCTTCGATATATTTAGCACTTTCAAGATGAACTCTTAATACATAACCATCAATCGGCGAGCGAATGTTAGTAAGATTGGCATCATCCCTCAGTTTTGCCAGTTCCGCCTCAAATCCAGCAATTAGAGCATCATAAACATCTAGGAGATAATCGGGATCTTGCTGTTCTGCCCGCAGAATTGAGAGTGCTTCTTGAGCTGCATTGACTTCTGCTCTGGCATTATCGGCTAGTCTTTGTGCTGCTTCTAAAGCTCTAAGTTGCGTTGTTTCTGCTAATTCAGCTCGTTCTTTTGCCTGACGAGAAATTGCCCCGTCAGCATGTAACTGTTGGTTGCGATCGCGATCGCGTTTTGCCTGTTCTAGGGAAGCTCGGGCTTGCTCTACCTTGGCAACCGCTTCTTTTTGTTTAGCCACGGCGGCTCTAATTCTGGCTTCAGCTTGGGCAATGGCTTCTCGTTTGGGACGTTGGGTTTCCACTCCTGCTTTTTCTGCTTGCCACTGGCGCAATCTCGCTTGGGCTTCTCGGATCTGGGAATCTAGGGATAAAGGATCGATTTGGGCAATGATTTGTCCTTGGGTAACGCGATCGCCTTCATCTAAATTAATCCTTGCCAGTCTTCCTTCTACGGGTGCCGAAACCAGATAGCGTTTACGGATTCGGGTTTCTCCTTCTTCATTGACGGTTACTAAGAGATTACCGCGTTTAACTTCGGCGACATCAACAGGAATTGGTGATGGCAGAAAAGCCCAGATCAAGATTGCAACTATACCTAAGCCTCCTAAAAAATAGGGGAATTGCCGAGGGAAATACCTTCTTTTTGGTTGCTTTTTTACTGGGGCGATCGATTCTGAGACTTCCTGCTCTTGAGTCCATTGAACTGGTTCAGATGTTTTATCGATCATGATTAATTGCTGCTTCGTTATTTAATCAGCACCTTAAATTCTTATTTTAAAAGAATTAACTGACAATCGTGAACTTCTTTTTTCAGTTTATTATTATGTATGCGATCGTATTTATTAAGGAATTACGGGCTCTCGCCAGAGGCGAGGCACTGCGTGATCTCATCAACTATGGAGAGCATATTCTAAGCGTTTCTTAAACTTAATCTTTCTGACGGCGACGATGTTGTTCAACTAGTATAGAAAATTGCTCAGAATCTATTTCTCCATAGACTTGCCCTTGCGGCTGAGCATCAACCCGATCCATTAATGCCTGAAATGCTGCTTGATCATTTCGATGTTCAAGAACATACTTTTTTAGTTCTCCCATGGTCATCCGTTGAAAGTCAGATTTCATCGATAAACCTCCAATTTCCATTAGGATAGATTTCAATCAAAATTTCTTCTCCTGTGAGAATAATGGCATTCCCAGTTCTTTCATCTAAACGTACCATATCCACAGAAAGGTACATAGTTGTGAGATTCTGACATAGCTGGAAACACCGCAATGCTTGTTGAGTTGTTGGCAAATATTTTACCCCCTTACTACTTTAGCTTAATAATCTCACAATACCAGGCAATTTAATCTCAAGCTTTAATGCGATCGCGAAGAGATCCGCTACGCGGGGTGCGAAGTACCAGCCTTCAGCTGATCGCAAGTATTAAAAAGTTTGTGTACAAATTAAAAGTAATCTAGTCAGCTTGAGCAGAACTTAGGAATAACAACATGCAGAAAAATTCTTATATTTAATGTTTATTTAACATAATATCCAGAAAGTTTTTGTATAATGCGGAGGCATGTTTCGTCGTCGCCTTAAGTATTCTTACGATAGGGTAGGAGATTTGCGATCGCAGCTTCTCATTCAGTCGCCTATATCTAACAAAAAAGCTCGTATTTGCAGGTTTTCCTACTTTCATCAGAGTACCGAATTGACGTTCCAGAGCTCTCCAGAAGGCTTTTAGTTTTAAGCTATTGAGTGCTCATAATCCAATCTAAATTACCTTATATCCAACTGCAGAAACTTATGATTAAGGACAAAGAGACTAGACAATGGGCTATGTTACTTCACCTTTCACAGCTAGCAGGCTTCTTGTTTCCTCTCGCTGGTCTAATTATTCCTATTCTTATCTGGCAGCTCAAGAAAGAAGAGATGCCTGAGCTTGATGTCCATGGAAAAATTGTTGTCAATTGGATTATTTCTGGGTTAGTCTATTCAGTTATTTGTTTCATTCTAGTATTCCTTGTGATTGGGATTTTTCTCTTGATTCCCCTTTCGATTATTGCAATTGTCTTCCCCATCATAGGAGCTATTAAAGCAAATGAGGGAAGAGCTTGGAAATATCCTCTATCCATTAGCTTTTTCTAAGTTTTTTGATTGATTCGCCTATCGATTTACGTTACCTAACCCTATTTACATTCGTTATTCCCCACACAAGGCATTTTGCGATCGCATAAAACAGTGAACACGCGATCGCAAATCTCCAAGATTGTCAAATCCTCATTACAATTAGAACATGACCAAAAGAGAAAAGTTATGGAAAAAAGCGCAAGAGAGTCCGCAAAATCTTACTTTTGATGAATTTGAACGTGGGAGATGCGTCGTCTTACGGCGCATATCTAACCACGTTGTTGAAACTTTATTGAGACAAACAGGTTGGACATTTAGTCGTCAGAGAGGAAGTCATCGTCTATGGTATTCACCTGATGGAAAATCATTACCAATTCAACCTCGCAAAGATGGCAAAGCAAAAATTTATCAAGTTCAACAATTTATTAATTATCAGCAGGAAGAAGAATAATGTCTTTAGAAAATTATAATTTTGACGGGTTTATTATTAATTTATATGTTGATGAGCAAGGAGATTGGTTAGC
>JBFRWL010000430.1:0-4193 GCA_051439565.1 Prochloraceae cyanobacterium | reverse complement strand
TTACCCCTATATACTACGCTATATTGATACTTATTGGACAGACTATCAGCCTAGCTCGTGTCAATCTAAGTAAGCTTTATATGCTAATTTTTTATTTTCTTTTTAATTATTGAAGCTCTCTTTTCTGGCAATATAATTCTAACCTCAATTATTTGCCAACAGGAAGGAACGATGTGATTTCTGTTGCCTATTGCCTACCTCGCACTAATTGGCACCTTGTCAAGAGGTCTAGTAATCATCTTAATCTCCCGAAACAAATCTCTAATTAAATATTATGAGTTTAACAATCTATTTTCTACGACATGGAGAAACTACAGCTAGCCGTACAGGTGGTTACTGCGGGGAACTAGATCCAGAACTAACTTCAGTTGGTACCCAAATGGCAAAAGCCTTTGCTGCTACTTACAGTTCTCACCCCTGGACGGCCGTTTTTGCCAGTCCCATGAGAAGGACGATCGCCACCGCCAAACCTCTTTGTCAGGCGCTAGGACTAGAAATGGAGCTCCGCGACGGGCTCAAAGAAATAAAATATGGAAAGTGGGAAGGTAAATCAGTCGAAGCAGTTAAGGAAGAGTTCCTAGATGACTACATTCGCTGGTTGACCGAACCAGCTTGGAACCCTCCCACTGGTGGAGAAACGGCAACAGAGGTTGCCAGTAGAGCATCGCTGGTAATTACAGAGATTCAACAGAAGTATACAGAGGGAGATGTACTAGTAGTTTGCCACAAAGCCACCATTAGAATTATTATTTGCAGCTTGTTGGGCATCGACTTAGGTCGTTTCCGCGATCGCATCTATATGCCCGTAGCTTCAGTGAGTGCCATCAAATTAGACGAGCACGGGCCTTTATTACAGGTATTGGGCGATCGCTATCACCTACCCGAAGATTTACGTAACTTACCAGGTACTTAAAGTTATGTGAAGTCGAGGTAAATAGTTATCCTATAAGACTGACGGGTAATGGAGAGAGAGCAAGAGTTATGCAGTCTAAGTAATTAAAGCAACTTGCTATTATAGCTTAAAAAGAATTAAAAAAACAGGGGATAAATATGGAAGAAGTAACTACAATCGATAGGAAAGCAAGCAATCAACTCGATTCGTTCGATGAGAGAGTGCGAATCCGCTACAATGGGGAACCTGATTATACTAGACCTGTTTTAGAAATTCCTCCTGATGCCAGGAAAAAGATGTTTGCCAGGCTTTGTTTCCTCTACGGTGAGAGTAAAGCTGAGCAATATATGCCGGAACTAGAAAGAATCCTCAAAGTCCATCATGCCCACAAACCTCAGGAAATGATCGAGGCAGAAAAGGATTTTGACCCAACCAATCGCTTTAGCGAAAAGGATGTCATCTTAATCACCTATGGGGATCTGCTGCGGAGTGAAGATCGATCGCCCCTGGCCACCTTAGATAACTTTCTCCGTAACAGTCCTGGTCTGAAACAGATTATCAATACCCTGCACATTTTACCCTTCTTTCCTTACTCTTCCGATCGGGGATTTTCGATCGTAGACTTCAACCGCGTAGATCCGAAGCTGGGGTCTTGGCAGGATATCGAGGTACTTGGCGAGGACTATGAACTGATGTTCGATGCCGTTTTCAACCACGTATCTTCTAAAAGTCCAGCATTTCAGGAAATGTTAAATGGGAACCCCAAATATCAAGATGCTTTCACCATTTATAAATCCCCTGACGAACTGACCCCCGAACAGCGTAAGATCATCGTTCGTCCGCGAACCTCTGACATCCTCAGCAAATACCAATCTATCAATGGTCCGCTCTGGATCTGGACAACTTTTTCTCCCGATCAAGTCGATCTCAATTATCGTAATCCAGAAGTACTGCTCGGGGTACTCGAAACACTGCTTCTATACGTTCGTCGCAGTGCCAACATTATTCGCCTGGATGCTGTTACCTATTTATGGGACGAACCAGGAACTACTGGTGCTCACTTGGCACAAACTCACGAAATTATCAAACTATTCCGCGATGTTTTGAATGTCACTGCACCCAAGGTTGCTCTGATCACGGAAACCAACGTTCCCCACGAAGAAAATATTTTGTACTTCGGGAATGGTTCGGACGAGGCACAGATGGTCTACAATTTCGCCCTACCTCCCCTAGTTCTCTACACGTTCTATAAACAAGATGCAACTGCTCTGTCCCAGTGGGCGAAAGAGCTCAAATACCCTTCTCAAACTACTAATTTTTTCAATATGCTGGATACCCATGACGGGGTGGGACTAATGGGGGTAAAAAATATTCTCTCCAAGGAAGAGATCGCCTTTATTATCCAGAAAGCAAGGGAACATGGTGCATTAGTCTCCTACAAAACAGGAGAAGACGGTAAGGAAGAACCTTACGAAATCAATACAACTTGGTTTAGCGCCCTCAACCGAGATAATAATCACGAAGACACTAGCTTTCAGGTCAAGCGCTTTGTTGCTTCCAGAAGCATTGCCTTAGTTTTGCGAGGCATACCAGGAATTTACGTTCACGGACTGATAGGCACTCGCAATGACGTGGAAACTGTTCTGGCTACCAAGTCAAAACGGGATATCAATCGTCAAGTCATCAAGGAACAAGATCTGATTGAAGGTCTCAAAGATTCTCAGTCAAACCTCTCCCAGATTGTCGCTAAACTGGGTAGACTGCTAGAAATCCGAGTGCGACAAAGCGCATTTCATCCTAATGGGAAGCAACAGATATTAATGATTTCACCGCAAGTTTTTGCGGTATTCCGCATATCCCCTGACTGCAACCAGCATATTCTCGCCCTAACTAATGTCACTTCCAGAGTTTGCTACCTCAAAATTTCTCTATTTGAACTGGGAGTAGAGGGAACCTACAGCAGCGATAATTTGCCAGAGTTGCAACCCTCAGAGGCAGCCCCCTTCTGCGTCACCCCGAGCGAAACATATTGGTACGATTTAGTAGGTAAAAGGGGCTGGAAAGTCCAAGACCAAATTCTAGAACTAACTTTGCAACCCTACGAAGTTATTTGGCTGATACCTTTTGTTGAATTAGAGACCATGATTGAATCCTAATAATCTCAGTAGATCGAAAAGGAGCCAAAACTATTTGGAGTTGGAGGAGGCAGAAGGCAGAGGCGTGTGGGAAGTGTGGGAGTAATTTTGTCCATCTTGTCTCCCCACTCCCTCAAAGGCGATCGCCGCTCAATTTATTTAGATATATAAACAAAAATTACGTATTCTTGCAACCAGAGTGTCTGTAGAAAAATTTACAGAAATCAAATTAAATATATTGCTATTAATTACTAAATTGTGAAGTTTAGATTAAATGCCGATTTACTTTATCTGTAAAGTCTGCTTAATTCATAATTTTGTTAAAAAAGTTAATTTTTAGTTAGGAGGGAATGATGAAACCTAGCTGCTGTCCTGGTTGTGGAAGAGTACTATTGCGCCACATTCGCACTGGTAATATATCATGGTTCTGCACGACCTGTAAATTTGAGATGTCCGGAGAATTAGCTAGTAAAACCCTGCTGCGTAAGAGCTTAAATAATCAGTTGTTAGATAGCGATCGCAAAGCTCAAGAAGCATCAATAGTAGCTTCATAAAAACCTCAAAAGAGAAAATAAATTCTATCTTTTTGGCGAGAATTAATTTAGTATTTCGCTATTTTCTGGATAGGAAGCCTATCTTGAATTCTTTGAATCAAGATAGGTAGTTCACGAATAAGAAATAAGGAAGAGGTAAGAAGTACTTGCTACCTTCTTCCTTTATTTTTTTGGCTACCGACTTAAGCATAAGCGAGTTCATCCGCTGCACTGCATCTTCTAAACAAATCCGCACTTATCCCCACCTAATTCCCGTCTACAACATTCTCAGAGAAATCCGAACTGAACTGAAACGCATAGGAGTCAACGTCAATCAAATCGCTGCTGCTTGCAATACCTCAGTCAAATTAGGAGAACCTGTTGTCGTCGATCGAGGTTTACTAGAATCTAATCAAAAAATAGTCAAACAAGCTGTTACTGAAGTTGAGACAGCGATCGGTAGATTGTTTGAATGAACGCTTTGGATTTCTTATCAAATTATCGGTTTAGGTAGGGGGTAGGGGGTCGGTACTAATAATTGTAAAATATTCCCTGAAAATGTAGGCAACGGAAGATAAGCTAGGAACATTGCCAGAAGCCTAGTTGCCGTTGTGTACATCTTCAGTTTAATTA
>JBFRWL010000429.1:0-2927 GCA_051439565.1 Prochloraceae cyanobacterium | reverse complement strand
CTCACGGCACGTAAAGTTGCGCACCGCCCGCGCTGAGGTTTCGCGACTCGTATAGGACGGAGCAAGCAGCCACTTTTTCTATGTCTAAGGTCGTCAACAATTAGACTAAATCCCCGACTGATTCTAGTTTGGTTGGATTTACTCATTATTTCTAAGCGACGCTCGTTAATCTTGTCCGCTTCCCAAGTTGCCTCAGTCAAGAAATGCTGCAATTTGTGATATGTGACCTCTACTGAGTCTCTCGCCATTTGAGATACATTTTTTCGCTCACTTTCTCGAAGTCAACGCAGCTGCTGGAGCTTGCATCCAGCAGAACGTTGACCCAATAATCCTCCCTTTATACTGTCTGAACTCCCTTTTTTGTGCTTTAGTCCTAAGTAAATCATCTAACTTTTTACACCATCTATCGAAGCAAGGGGGCATGGCTGCGGGAGTGGTTTCTTTCATGAAAGCGATCGCGTATTTGAGTAATGCTAAACTCAGTTAGTAAAAGGATTATATCTTATTTTGACTGTCAAAATTGTTTAAGTCCCGATAGTTGATATATCTTTACATGACGGCAATTCGATAGCCATTATCTCTCACTCAAAATGTAGTTTTAAGCCAATCTCTTATTAAACCGCATCTACTTTGAAACCTGTAGTTTTTCTTCTTCAGGTTCGAGATGTTTTTTGACCCACAGGCGATCGCTGATAGCTACAGGAGTAGTATTAATCTGATGCTGGAAATCAGCAACAGCATCAATTAATTCTTGCTCTTGCTCATAACAAGTATGATAAGTTAGGTCTTCTCTTAACCATTGCGCCTTGATGCTCGACGGGCATAAAGTCGGGGCTATAACCAGGTAATGGTTCAAGATGGATGTCTGTAGCTGATGCTGCCTCTTTGACTAATTCCGCACTTCGGATAGGGTGCTCCATCCCAAACAACAGTTATTTTCTGGTCAGGAAATTCAGCTCGTAACTTTTTCAGAACATCGATGGTATTGATTTTCTCTGCCTTCTCATAAGGGAAAATTCTGGTAGTAGCGTGGTTATAGATATAGACACCGTAAAAAGAGACTTTTTTTCTTCGGTGGGGAACTAGAACTTATCCAAAATCTTTCTCCTTCAATTGACCAACCATAACCTTCATCCGTATCCAAATGGATGTGAGCTTCATCAATGTAGATTAATAGTCGGTTTTGATGAAGTGCATCATCCAGTAACCCAGTAATTTTTTCGAGGAACTCGGCTCTTTTGGCTGTATTACCTTTATTGAGCAGCTTTTTCGCTTTCTTCCAGGAAAAACCCATTTGCTTGAGAGTTTTCCTTACTGTTTCTCGACAACAATCAATCTCCCATTTCTGTTGAATCCATTGAATGAACCTTTTCAATGTCCAACGTGGTATCGGTTTGGTTTTTCTTGCTTGTACCAAGGTAAATGAGGATATTGATGATGTTCCCAATGGTAGCCGAAATGATAACAAGTAATGAAAGACCAAAATACTGAGTAATTCATACTTTTTGCTCGATGGCGATCTCTATAGATATAGCTTCGCTGACTGCTACACTTTTCCTTTACTTGTCGATGAGGCCAAAATATCCCAAAAGTAAATAGCTGCAAAGAGCTGACTATGATAGGAATTACCCAAAAGAGGAATATATTAGTGGATGAAATCTGTAAACAGATCAAGGTATAAAAAATAATGGCCATTCCCATTACTAAGAGCCAAGCTTGTCTGCCTTTTTGATATTCCCTCATAAAGCTCATATACCAAAGCAGGAAATTATTTGAAGCATAAAAATCTGGATCTTTTTCAGTAGCCGGATAACGGTGATGTAGCCTGTGGTTTTCAGCTAGGACTTTATAGGGTAGCAATGCGTACAAGACTGAAGTGGCTAAGCCGAGAGAGTCATTAATTGGTCGATGTTTAGATATCACTCCATGTATTGCTTCGTGAGTGGTGATAAAAAGACCAGTGTGCAGAAAAGACCGCAACAAAACCCCTAAGATAATCAAGACTAGGGGAATTTGAGCCAGCTCAATAGTTAATAATCCAATCAAGCTAGCAAACCACAAAAAGATAATTATGCTAGCTACAGCTAATCCAATTGGAGAATTAGTTTGACTATAATTGGAAGCCAATGTTGATGCCTTGAACATAAATTAGTCATTTAGCTAAATAAAATTATTAATTCTGACTGTCAGTCTTTTCAGATTCAAGATCTGGTTTGTCTGAAGAGAGCGGCACAATTAATTTCCTATTGACCGCTGCATCAACCACTTACTCAAGCCTGGGGCAACGCGATAAACAGTTGTTGCCAGGGCACCAGAGCCCACCACCACTTCAGCCTGGGGATGCTGCACCACATTCAAGATTGCCTGGGCAACATCTTCGGGTTGACTGACCAGGGGATTGTTGAGCAGGGAGCCCAACTGCTGACGCGCTCGTCGAACATCGGACTCATCTTCTCCTCGAAATACTGCCCGTTCGAGAAAGTCGCTATTAGTTACGCTCGGATGGACTCCGCAGACCTGAATCCCTTTGGGCTCTAATTCTAAGCGCAGAGTTTCAGTCAACCCGGCAACGGCGTATTTGCTGGTGCAGTAGGCACTCATATTGGGCAAGGGCATCTTGCCGCCAAAAGAGCCCACGTTAACGATTATTCCTGTCTTTCGCTCCAAAAAGTGAGGCAGCAGAGCATGGATGGGATAGATATATCCCCACAGATTAACGTTGAGAATTTTCTGCCAATCTTCCAGGCTTGTTTGAGCCATGGGAGCCGTCATGCAGATCCCAGCGTTATTGACGAGAACATCAATTTCACCGTAGACATTGAGGGCTTTTTCTATCAAAGCCTTGACTTGCTCCCACTCAGTGACATCCGTGGGGATTGCCAAAGCTTCTCGGCCTTTTGCTCGAATATCGAGAGCTACCGCTTCTA
>JBFRWL010000428.1:0-8089 GCA_051439565.1 Prochloraceae cyanobacterium | reverse complement strand
CCTCGTCGGTCTGCAGTATAGCTACTGCGGGACATCCAGGTGCCTCGTTCATCTAAAAAACCTACTTCCTTACTGTAGATGCCACTACTCTCCAAGCTTGCTTTTGGAGATAAGGCGATCGCCACTGGCGGAAGTTCTTTGACTTCTACGGTCAGACTGGGAGGTAGTAGTTGACGGGTAACTGTTGCTCCTTCAATGGGAGCGGTTGATTTTAGCTGTTGAATCAACTTCTGTGGTGGCAGTTGCCAGAGAGATTGAGGGTAATATAAAGGGAGTTGTCCTCGAATCGCTTCTGCACTAAGAAATTGATTGCCTTTAATCTTTATTTGCGATTCTTGACGAATTGCCCATTTAGGCAAGGCGATCGTCCAACACACTAAACCGCTAAGGCTAGTTAAGAAAAGCGATCTCCACACAGCTTGCCAGAATTCAATTCGCCTTTGGCGTTGTAGTTCTTGCCGTCGCTGTTTAATCTCGGTTGCAGAAATTGCTGCCTTACTCGTCATAATCACACCTACTTAATTGAGAATTGAGGTCAATTAAAGCACATCTAAAAAGTTAGATAAAAAAACTGACTATTAAAATTTATCACTTCTAATTTCTGACTTAATCTATGAGTGTTGTTGTTTTTGGCAGTATTAACCTGGATTTAGTAGTTCGGGTTCCCTGTTTACCCGTCAAGGGGGAAACGATCGCCGGAGAGCAATTTTTCACCGCTAGTGGAGGGAAGGGAGCTAATCAAGCAGTAGCTGTAGCCAAATTGGGCGTTCCCGTTCATTTTGTGGGTCAAGTTGGCGCAGATGACTTTGGCAGAACTTTGCTGACTAGTTTACAAGCTGCCGGAGTGGGCACTGAGGGAGTTAGGGTTAATCGAACCATTCATTCAGGGGTTGCATCAATTATAGTCAGCTACCAGGGCGATAATGCCATCGCTACTGCTGCGGGTGCTAATGGTTGTGTAGGACAAGAGGATGTCAAGCGTTTTGCTTCTTTAGTTAGTAGGGCTAAAGTAGCCTTACTCGAGTTGGGAATCCCTTTGCCAGCAGTTATAGAAGCTGCGCGAGTAGCTCGTCAAGCTGGCTTAACAATAATTCTAGATCCAGCCCCAGCCCCAGCCAGTTTACCAGAGGAACTGTACCCGCTTGTAGATATTATTACTCCTAATGAAGTAGAAGCCAGTCAATTAGTTGGTTTTAGCGTCAAAGATACTGTAACAGCTGAAAAGGCAGCCTTGATTTTGCGGCAATGGGGTGTTGCCACGGCGATCGTTACCCTTGGCGATCGCGGCTGTTTGTGTTCTAGCGCCCGAGAAACTTTCTCGATCGAGGCGATCCCCGTGCCAGTTGTGGACACTGTAGCTGCGGGTGATGGCTTTAATGGCGGCTTAGCAGCAGCTCTGGCATCTGGTAAGTCTTTGCGAACTGCCTTGCAGTGGGCAACAGTCGTGGGAGCCTTGACAGTTACTCAAAGAGGGGCTCAGTCATCTTTGCCTAATTGGGAAAATTTCATTACTATGTTAAGAGAACAAGACAATATTTGTGACTAAAAATTCAAATCTTATAATAAGTCATAAGTAAAAAAGCTAATTAATCTTAAAAGTAGCTTAATTGCGTCTTCAATATTCTTAACTGTTATCTGTGTATCAAGAACAAACTCTGTCTGATAAAATTCCGGTGCTAGAGATGAGAGTTAAGGAAACTGAAATAGTATCCCACTAGTATTAAAGTAAGCTTATGGTCATAACAAAACGCGGGCTTGTTCTTGGTGCTACTGCAGTTGCTCTGACTACTGTAGGAGTAACAGGAGCAGGAGTTCACCTTTCCCAAGGTCAAGCTTTTTTTCTGCGCGAAAAACCGAAGGAACTGGTGGACGAAGTCTGGCAAATTATTAACTATCAGTATGTAGATGCCACCTTTAACCAGGTAGATTGGCGATCGGTTCGCAGCCAATATCTCAATCGCTCTTATGGCAACAAGGAAGATGCGTACAAAGCGATTAAAGAAATGCTTGGTCTGCTTGAGGATCCCTACACTCGCTTTATGAATCCAGAAGAATTTCAAAATATGCAAATAGATACTTCTGGAGAGTTAACAGGTGTCGGCATTCAAATTACCAAGGATGAAGAAACTGACAGGCTAATTGTCATCGCCCCCATAGAAGATACGCCAGCCCATCAGGCGGGGATTATGGCTAGGGACATTATCATGAAAATCGATGGCAAAAGTACTGAGGGAATGGATGTTAATGAAGCCGTCAAGCTAATTAGGGGCAAGCCCGGCACGAAAGTAACCCTAACAATTAAACGGAACTCCCAAGAACAAGATTTCCCAATTATTAGGGCGCGAATTCAAATTCATCCAGTTCGCGCGACAACTCGGGTAACTGAGCAAGGCAAGATTGGTTACATTCGCTTGACTCAATTCAGTGCCCAAGCACCCAAAGAAATGCGAGATGCTATCAGAAAGCTAGAAAAAGAAAAGGTCAAAGGCTATGTTCTTGACCTACGCTCAAATCCTGGGGGGCTACTATACGCAAGTGTTGATATTGCCCGCATGTGGTTAGAACAAGGGAAGATTGTTTCAACAGTCAATCGCAAGGGACTAGTAGACGCGAAAAGAGCCAATAATACTGCTTTGACCGATAAACCACTGGTGGTAATGGTAGATGGCGGTTCGGCTAGTGCTAGCGAAATTCTCTCTGGTGCACTGCAAGATAATGACCGAGCTATTTTGGTGGGAACTAAGACTTTTGGTAAGGGTTTAGTACAGTCAGTACGCAGTTTAGGAGATGGCTCTGGACTAGCAGTAACTATTGCTAAATATTTAACGCCTACGGGTAGGGATATCAACAAAGAGGGAATTCCTCCAGACATTATAGTTGAATTGACGGAAAAAGACCGCACGCAATTACAGCGCGATCGCACTAAAATTGGAACCCCAGAGGATCCTCAGTTTGCTAAAGCTCTTGAAGCTCTAAGAGGCGACATTCAAGCACGAACAAATGCATCAGCTCGAGCTACTACTCGCTAAACTGAGAAGGTTGCCAAATTAAAGTGGAATACTCTGGTTGAAACTAGGTGTGAGGTGTGAACTGTTAGGTGTTGCGGTAGTAGGTAGTAGGTTAATGGCGATCTGCGAACAAGAAAAAATTAACCTAAATCTAACTAAATACTTAAAACCGCCAAAATGTACCAGCTAAAGCTGATAGCGACTGAGAGCCTGCGCTATCCTTCAATGCAGGTAAATACAGATTAATAATTAAAAGCAAAGACAGCTTAATATGATTTCCGGTTGAATACTTACTCTATTCTTGGCAGTAACGAGTTTAGGAATTGTGAATAATTCAAGGAGTTAATAATAACTAATTAACTGGATTTCATATGAAAAATGTTGATCTAGAGTTCAAAAGACAAGTACAAAGGTTACATCAATTAACTGTCTGTGGTAGGTGGTTAGTTGTATTTTGTTGTTGGATTAGCCTGGGTTCTTTGGGAATTTGGGGATTGCGGCAAGAAATTTCTCTGTGGTTAGAATATTTTACCTGGTCAGCAGTACGGTATGGTTTGTATTATAATAGGCTGCCAACTTTTTGCTTGGCTTTATGTATTGGCATGACAGTAGCAGTTCTAGTCTGGCAAAGCAGAAACATTCTCCAAGGAATTCCAGCGAAGGAAAGACAATATTTAGAGCAACAAGTTAAAAGAATTCGTGCTTCTGGACCAAGTCACCCTCTATGGAAGTGGGTGTGTAACAAAGGAAGAAGTAAGCGTCATTTTTGAGAATTGGAATTATTTTTGTCACCGGTTCCCTATCTTCACCAGTTAATTCAAGGATAAAATCCGATAGCTATATAAGTTATTATCTCTTGTGGTTTAATACGATTAATGTTGGGTCAATTGCCTTAATTTCATCCGGCGGCTAGCAAATTAAATGCTTGATAGCTTATTGGCGTATCTTGGCAACAATTCGCTCGAAGTACCAGTTAAGCACAGGAGATAGTAAGCTGTGTAACTTCTCTAGTAAGCTCATTTCCAATCCTGGAGCGATCGCAAAGGATTTTTTCTCGATACCTCTCACGATCTCCCGCGCTACATTCTCAGCACTCCAAGTTTGGGCGGTACCAGTAATCATCTTGGTTTCCAGGGGTTTTGTTTTGTTTTCCTGTTCCAACTGAGGAGTATTGGTATCGGGAGGATAGACGATCGAAACTTGAATTCCTAGAGGCTTTAACTCGCTACGCAGAGACTCTGCTAAGCCTTTGAGGGCAAATTTACTGGGACTGTAGGCAGTATAACCATAAATGCCAATTAATCCCGCTCCTGAAGAAATTAGTACAATCTGACCCCGTTGCTGTTGTTCCATAAATGGCAGAACTGCTCTAATAGTGTATAAAGAGCCAAAGTAATTGATTGCCATTGTCTGTTCAAATATCTCGATCGGCAATTGTTGAAAGTAGCCAGGATAAGCAATACCAGCCGAAGTTATCAGGATATCGGGAGAACCTATTTGCTCGTTCGCACTAGCGATCGCCGCTTCTACTTGAACTCGATCGCTAACGTCGGCTGAGAGCGCAATTACGCGCTGCTGGGGGTTGATTGTTACCTTTTCGATCTCGGTCTTGGCTTGTTCTAGCTTAGCTTGATCTCGGGCGACGATCGAGATGTGAGCGCCTTCTCTAGCTAGTAACTTAGCTGTTGCTTGACCGATACCACTGGAACCACCAGTGACGATCGCGTGTTGGAGATGAAACTTCACAGAGTATTATTAAAGTGTGACTCTAAGTAGGTGGGCATAAATAAATATAAAACCGAAATGAGAAGTTAACTGTTTTTTGTTACCTTTGATCTTTTATCTCACCCTCTCTCTCCCACACTTCTCACACTCCCCACACTTCCCACCCTCGCCACACTCCCAACTCCAACCATTTTCTAATCAATTTGACCCACCTACTTAATTCGCTTTTTTTTCCGGAAAAACTAAATCAGTTGCGTAGTATTATCATCAGTTGGAACAAGCACCAATCTTGTTTTGTCTGCTTTAACATCGAGAAAAATTATGCACCCTGTTATTAAGGTAGATTTGCCCGATAATTCTTATGAAATTCCGATCACGCCTGGTGGTTTAAAGCAACTGGGTAGCAGGATGAGCGAGCTAAATATAGGTAAAAAAGTACTTTTAGTCTCTAATCCTGAGATTTTTGCCTATTACGGGAAATCCGCTCTGAATTCTCTAAATACAGCTGGCTTTGAAGTATCTACTCACCTCATCCCGGCTGGAGAACGCTACAAAACCCTCGACTCTATTGAAAAACTCTACGACACTGCCTTGTCAAACCTTCTAGAAAGGTCTTCAACCCTAGTAGCATTGGGTGGTGGGGTAATTGGAGACATGACTGGTTTTGCTGCGGCTACTTGGCTGCGAGGCATAAACTTCGTCCAAGTACCAACCTCACTCCTGGCAATGGTTGATGCTTCTATTGGCGGCAAAACTGGCGTTAACCATCCCCAAGGAAAAAATCTCATTGGTGCTTTTTATCAGCCACGACTAGTATTAATCGATCCCCAGGTGTTAAAAACCTTGCCTGTCAGAGAATTTCGTGCTGGGATGGCGGAAGTAATTAAATATGGCATCATCTGGGATGCGGATTTGTTTACTTTACTAGAAGAGGCTGAGCGTCTTGACAGCTTAGAATATTTGAGTGAAACATTATTGTCAACTATCCTGAGTCGGTCTTGTCAAGCCAAAGTAGATGTGGTGAGTCAAGACGAAAAAGAAGCAGGAATCAGAGCAATTTTAAACTACGGTCACACCATCGGTCATGCCGTGGAAAGTCTAACTGAGTATAGTTCGATCGTTCACGGAGAAGCTGTCGCAATTGGCATGGTTGCAGCGGGGGAAATTGCTACTGAACTGCAAATGTGGAGTAAAGATGAGGCACAACGTCAGCATAATCTGATTAAAAAAGCGGGATTGCCTACGGAAATTCCTTCTATGGTCGATATTGACAGTATTCTCGAAACGATAAAAACAGATAAAAAAGTAAAAGCAGGAAAAGTTCGATTTATTTTGCCCAAACAAATAGGTAAAGTTACCATTACCGATCGAGTTTCACCAGATATCATTAGAGAGGTAATAACTAAGTTAAAATCTTCTAATTAATTACTCAGAATTCATCAAAAAAAACGGCATACAATTGCTTAATTTTCTAAATTTAATTAAAAATTAAATCCCAGCAAAAATCAAATTACCTACTACATTTAAATGGTATTTTGGGGCTTGAATTTTTGCAGTGAGAAGTGTAGTTTATCTCAGCATTTGTCCTCCCTATCTCCCTTCTCTTCCCACACTCCCCCCTCTCACCTGAGCAGGGATTAGGAATTTTGGCATTACTGAATCGATGTTCTAGCGACTTGACTCCGTGCAAGGACTATTAGAATTTAAGATTAATATTCAGAAATTTAGCAAATATCTAGTGAAGATTATTTTAAAGGCGGGAGTAGCTAGATTATTGCTCTCTTAGTGCGATCGCGCTGTTATGCCTGGAGGTACGAACTTTAATGCAAATCAATGAGGTATCAACTTGCAAAAACTACTACGCATAGCCAGAATCATTGACACGATCGTGGAATGGTTAGGTCGCCTCACCTACTGGCTGATATTATTCATGGTGCTAATAGGTGTATGGAACGTCGCCGGACGTCGTTTAGGAGAATGGATCGGACAAAACTTGACCTCTAATGCCTTAATTGAAATTCAATGGTATTTATTCGATTTAGTTTTTCTCTTAGGTGCTGCCTACGCCTTAAAACATAACGAACACGTGCGAGTAGACATATTTTATAAAGGCTGGAATCGCCAGCGAAAAGCACTAGCTAATTTTATTGGCACCCTATTGTTTCTAATTCCTTTTTCCTTGATGACGATTTATTTTTCCTGGGAAAAAATTTATAATTCCTGCAAAATTTGGGAAATATCTCCCGATCCAGATGGGTTGCCCCGTTGTCCAATAAAGTTGATGATTATTGTTGGTTTTTTCTTCTTGATTCTCCAAGGAATATCGGAAGCAATTAAAAATTGGGCAATTTTTACCGATCGAGTAAATCTTGAGGAGGAACGCCATGACGCTGGGATATGACTGGTTAGGACCAGCAATGTTTGCTGGGGCATTATTAATATTGTCTTTAGGCTATCCGGTGGCATTTTCCCTCGGTGGAGTTGCGATTTTATTTGCACTAATTGGCGTTAGTACGGGTGTATTTGACCTGAGTTTATTAAAGGCAATGCCCTCGCGAATTTTTGGCATCATGCAGAACTACACCCTGCTAGCAATTCCCTACTTTATCTTTATGGGTTCAATGCTGGAAAAAACTGGCATTGCGGAGAAGTTGTTAGAAACAATGGGAATCTTGTTTGGCAGAATCCGGGGTGGGTTAGCTTTAGCCGTAGTAGTTGTCGGTGCCTTGTTGGCAGCCGCTACAGGAGTTGTAGCCGCAACAGTAGTAGCAATGGGACTGATTTCCCTGCCGATCATGTTGCGCTACGGTTATAACAAGGAATTAGCTGCCGGGGTAATTGTCGCTTCGGGAACCCTCGGGCAAATAATTCCTCCCAGCGTAGTTTTGGTAGTATTGGCAGACCAATTGGGAGTTTCTGTAGGAGATTTATTTATTGGTTCTTTAATTCCCGGTTTGCTAATGGCGACAGCCTTTGCCATTCACGTTCTCTTTGTAGCCTTTTTGAAACCTGATGCAGCACCAGCTTTACCCGTCGAGGTGCGAGAAATTGGGGGCGAAGTCTTGCTAGAAAGAGTTTTACGAGTGATGGTACCGCCATTGCTATTAATTTTGTTAGTACTCGGAAGTATCTTTTTTGGCATTGCTACCCCTACAGAAGCGGGTGCAGTTGGTTCTTTAGGGGCAATAATCCTAGCTGTAGCCAATCGAAAATTAAGTAGGGCGGCATTGAGATCGGTTTGCGATGCGACACTGCGTATTACCAGCATGGTGATCTTGATTTTGCTGGGTTCGACCGCATTTAGTTTAGTGTTTCGGGGTTTGCATGGCGATCGCTTTATGTTCGATCTTCTCTAT
>JBFRWL010000427.1:0-24834 GCA_051439565.1 Prochloraceae cyanobacterium | reverse complement strand
GTTTTCAACGGTAAAATTATCGTTCCCAAAGCTGCTCAACTTACCAATGCTGCTCAGCTTAACCGCAATTTACTCCTATCTCCTAAAGCTAGGGTCAACACCAAACCCGAACTACAAATCACCGCCGATAACGTCAAATGTTCCCACGGTGCTACTGTTTCTCAGCTAGAGGATGATGAAGTCTTTTACCTACGTAGCCGTGGTTTAACAGAATCAGATGCTCGTTACCTGCTGATTGATGCTTTTGCAGCAGAGATTCTTCAGCGCCTTCCGATCGAATCTTTGCGCAAGCGACTGGCTCAATGTATTGCTTGTAGAACCATGAATTAGCAACCACAGGTGAATGCAGATAGGAATTTATCTGCGTTTATCTGGGGAATTATAGATTAAGGAAGAATACATACAAATGACTGCCATACAAGAAAAAACCCTTGCTGCTAAAGTTCGCTCTGACTTCCCGATTTTGAATCAGGAGGTTAACGAGAAACCTTTGATTTATTTTGATAATGCTGCGACTGCTCAAAAACCCTTAGTTGTTATAGAAGCTCTGAGTAACTACTATCAATCCTATAACGCCAACGTTCACCGGGGCGATCATTGCCTCAGTGGAAAAGCTACAGATGCTTACGAAGCAGCGCGGGATAAGGTTGCTAATTTTGTCAATGCAGCTTCGCGCCAAGAAATTGTTTTTACCCGCAATGCTACCGAAGCAATTAATTTAGTTGCTTATAGTTGGGGAATGAATAATTTGAAAGCAGGGGACGAGATAATTCTCTCGGTCATGGAACACCACAGCAATTTAGTTCCCTGGCAAATTATTGCGCAAAAAACAGGTGCTGTAGTTAAGTACGTGCAACTGAGCGAAAGTGAAGAGTTGGATATGGAACACTACCAATCTTTGCTATCAGATAAGACTAAGCTGGTTGCGCTGGTACATATTTCTAATGCTTTGGGTTGTATTAATCCGGTAGAAGAAATTGTCAGACTTGGTCACCAATACGGAGCTAAAGTACTAATTGATGCTTGTCAAAGTGTACCTCACATGAAAGTTGACGTACAGGCAATTGGTTGTGACTGGCTAGTAGCAAGCGGTCATAAAATGTGCGGTCCTACTGGAATTGGATTCCTCTATGGTAAGCAAGATTTATTAGAACAAATGCCACCCTTTTTAGGCGGTGGAGAAATGATTGCTGACGTATTTCTCGACCATTTTACCTGTGGCGAATTGCCCCACAAATTTGAAGCAGGAACCCCAGCAATTGGAGAGGCGATCGCCTTGGGAGCTGCGGTAGATTATCTCACTAACTTAGGCATGGATAATATCCACGCTTATGAAGAAGAATTGACCGCTTATTTGTTCAAGAAAATCGAGCAAATTACCAACCTGAGAATTTACGGACCAAAACCTACATTGGATGGCAAAGGTAGGGCTGCACTAGTGACATTTAATGTAGAAGGAGTTCACGGTAGCGATCTTTCTACCATGCTGGATCAAGAAGGCATAGCAATTCGTTCCGGTCATCACTGTACTCAACCTCTGCATCGATTTTTAGGTGCTTCCGGTAGTGCGAGAGCGAGTTTGTATTTTTACAATACCAGAGAAGAAATTGACATTTTTATTGCTGGTTTGAAGGAGACCATTAATTTTTTCAACAGCGTAATGGAATGATTTTTCTTGTATTTAAGCTCATCCCACGATCTTATTGACGTGGGATTTTATACTGTCGATCTAAATTAATCTTTACCCGATCGATAAAATCTTGCCAAACTGGATTGGGAACCCAGACTTTTTCTAAATCTTTTTGAGCTTCTTCTTCACTGATACCTTGCCGAAGAAGACGATAGAGATACATAAAAGCAGAGACTCTCTTATTAGCAGCGCAGTGAACGAAAATACGGCGATCGGCGTTAGCTTCCATGACCTCTAAGAAACTTTGGAAATTCTCCACAAGTGGTTTTTCCCAGACGACAGGAATATGAATATATTCCATACCTTGTCCTTCTACAATTGCTGGCTCGTTAGGTAAAGCATTAGTAGATTCAGACAGAGCTAGATTAATCACAACTTGGTAGCCGGAATCTTTGATAGCTGAAAATTGCTCTACTGTTGGTTGTCCAGAAGTGGCAATTAAATCTGATAATTGGAGAAAATTGTAGATATTTTCTAATTTATTGTCGGTCATAATATAGGCAGTCTATTCGCTCGGCGAACACAGTCTAAGTAGGTAGGCATAAATAAATATAAAACCGAAATGAGGAGTTAGCTGTTAGCTGTTTGTTTTTACTTCTAAATTCTAAATTCTGAATTCTGACCCCTGACCCCTCTCTCAACCATTTTCTCATTAATTTGACCTACCTACTTAACCAATGACAAATTATCAATATCAAGTCGGTGGGAGTTTGACAGTCAATGCTCCCAGTTATGTTGAACGACAGGCAGATTTAAAATTATATGAAGCTTTGCAACGAGGGGAATTTTGCTATGTTCTTAATTCCCGACAAATGGGTAAATCCAGCTTGCGAGTACGTATTAAAAATAGACTACAACAAGAAGGATTTTGTTGTGTTTCTGTGGATCTAACTAGTATCGGCAGTGAAAATATTACTCCGCAACAGTGGTATAAGGGAATAATATCTGAGTTATGGCGTGGCTTTAATTTATTAGGAAAAATCAATCTAAAATCTTGGTGGAATGAACGAGAAGATTTATCCCTGATTCAGAGATTACAGCGCTTTATTGAAGAAGTTATTTTTAAACAAATTAGTAGCGAAAGAATTTTTATTTTTATCGATGAGATTGATAGCATTCTCAGCTTGAATTTTTCTAGTGACGATCTGTTTGCTCTGATTCGTTTTTGTTACAATCAAAGAGCGGAAAATACTGAATATCATCGCCTTACTTTTGCTATTTTTGGAGTGGCTACCCCTTCAGATTTAATTCAAGATCGCCAGCGCACTCCCTTTAATATTGGCAAACCCATTAAATTAAAAGGATTTAAACTAGAAGAAATTAAACCTTTAGCTAAAGGTTTAACCAGAAAAGTTGGCAATCCACAAGCGGTAGTTAAAGAAATTTTATTTTGGACAGGAGGACAGCCATTTTTAACCCAAAAATTGTGTCAATTAGTGCAGGAATATGCGCAGAATGACAAATGGGAAAATATGCAAGTTAGCAATCTAACAAAAATAATTAAGACAAATCATCATACATCCGAGCCAGAGAGCAATCAATCAATTGTCCAGATTTTAAGGAAAGCCAAGATAGCCCAGATTATAGAATCAGATATTATTAGTAACTGGGAATTTCAGGACGAACCAGAACATTTAAGAACGATACGAGATCGCCTACTCGCCAACGAACAGCGTACTGGACGTTTACTAGGAATCTATCAAAAAATTCTCCAACAAGGATATATTCATGCTGATGGCAGTGCCGAACAAATTGATTTACTATTATCAGGATTAGTTGTCAAAAATCAGGGTAAGCTGCAAGTTTATAATCGCATTTATGCATCAGTTTTTAATCAAACCTGGTTGGAAAAACAACTGGCAAAACGACGACCTTATGCTGAAAATTTGAGAGCATGGCTAGTTTCTGAATGTAGAGATGAATCTCGACTGTTGCGCGGACAAGCTTTAGCAGAAGCCAGATCTTGGGCAGTAGGTAAAAGTTTAAGCGATCGCGATTATCAGTTTCTCGCTGCCAGTCAAGAATTAGATAAAAAACAAGTACAAACTGCCCTAGAAAAATCAGAACAAGCCAATCAAATTTTAGCAGAAGCACAACAAAAAGCTAAAGGAATTATTCGTCGAGGATTAGTCGTACTTACAACTATTTCTGTTTTTGCTCTTGCCTTATTAGGATTAGCAGCCAACCTATCCATGCAAGCCGCTAAGCAAAAAAGAAAAGCTAATCTCAGTGAAATTCAAGCCTTAGTCATCTCCTCCAAAGCTTTATTAGCAGGTAAACAAGAATTTGACGCACTCCTAGACAGTCTCCAAGCTGCTAGCAAACTACAAGCTATGGGCAAAGTAGATGTAAAACTACAAAATCAAGTGGAAACCTCACTGCAAGAAGCTATTTACTGGGTAAAAGAACGCAACCGTCTTCTCGGACATCAAGATTCAGTATTGAATACTGTGTTTAGTCCGGACGGCAAATTAATTGCTAGCGCCAGTCGAGATGGTACTGTCAAACTCTGGAGTCGCCAAGGAAAAGAATGGCAAACTTTGCGAGATCATCAAGATGCAGTTTGGAGTCTGAATTTTACTGCTGATAGTCAGATGTTGATAACAGCGGGTGAAGACAAAACCGTGAAGCTATGGCGGCGAGATAATGCGGGTAAATTTCAACTCGATCGAACTCTAAGAGGACACAAAACTTGGGTAGTGAGTGCTATTTTCTGTCCTAAGAATGAAAATATTGTTAGCGCTAGTTGGGATGGCACAATTAAAATCTGGAGTCTCGAAGGTGAAGAACTTAAAAGTTTCCAGGGGGATAGACAAGGTATATTTAGCCTCAGTATCAGTCCTGACGAAAATATTTTTGCCTCAGCGGGATCTGACGGGACAATTAAACTGTGGACTAAAGAGGGTAAAAAGTTAAAAACCTTTCGGGGTCATCAAGATTTGGTGTTTAGCGTCAGTTTTAGTCCCGACGGTCAAACCCTTGCTAGCAGCAGTCGAGATGGAACAATTAAACTTTGGAGTCTCGAAGGTAAGGAACTCGCCTCTTTTAGAGGTCATAATGCAGCAGTATTTCGCGTTGCTTTCAGTCCAGACGGTCAAACCCTTGTTAGCGCCAGTTGGGATACTATGGTTAAACTCTGGAGTTTAGAGGGAAAACAAATACAAACCCTCACAGGACATAAAGACTCGGTGTGGAGTGTTAGTTTCAGTCCCGACGGTCAAACCCTAGCAACTACCAGTGAGGATAGAACTATCAAACTGTGGCAACTGAATAATAATACCCCCATCAACATTCAAGCAGATAAGGCAGCAATTAGAGATATCAGTTTTAGTTCTGACGGTCAAATTATTGCTACTGCGGGTTTAGATTTTGCTGTCAAACTTTGGACTAAAGAAGGGCAACTTTGGCAAACTTTAAAAGGTTTTGATGCAGCTGTCAGAGATGTCAGTTTTAGTCCTGACGGTCAGATTATTGCTACTGCTAGTTGGGGAAGATTAATAAAATTTTGGCGTCAGGATGCAGAAGGTAAATATCGATCGGATAAAACCTTAACAGGTCATCAAGGTGCAGTTTGGAGTGTAAATTTTAGTCCAGACAGTCAGATGCTTGCTTCTGCAAGTGAAGACAAAACAGTAAAATTGTGGCGCGTAGATGGCAAACTAGTACAAACCTTCTCAGGTCATCAGGGTGGAGTATTTAGCGTCAATTTTAGTCCCGACGGTCAGATGCTTGTTTCTGGAGGTGAGGACAAGACAGTCAAACTGTGGCACAGAGATGGTAAACAAGTCCGCAGTTTCTCCGGTCATCAAGATTGGGTTATCGGTGTCAGTTTCAGTCCTAACGGTCAAATGCTAGCTTCTGTAGGACGGGATGGGACAGTGAAAGTTTGGACGCTAGAGGGACAAGAATATCTTAGTCTCAAAAGTCCTCAAGACTCTATTTGGAGTGCTAGTTTTAGCCCCGACGGGCAGAAAATTGCTTCCGGATCTTATGATGGAACTGTAAAAATTTGGAATCTTCAAGGGAAACAAATTAAAATTTTACAGGGCCATTCTGCTGCCGTCAGAAGTGTTAGTTTTAGTCCTGATGGTCAGATGCTTGCCTCTTCAGATTCTTTAGGAATGGTAATTATTTGGAATTTGGAACTCGATCGCACTCTAGACGCGCTGGTTGAGAAGGGTTGTAATTGGGTCCGAGATTATTTAGACAATAATAGTAGTCGTCACGATCTGCGTACCCCAAAACCCAGACAAATCTGCAGCAAAATCTAAAGTGCAAAGAGCTGAACGTCTTATTTGATTTTTTGGTAAACTAAAAATATTATCAATATTTTAATAGCGTAAAGGCGCTAAGCGCGCCCTCTAAAAAAGTCTTTTTAATTTTGACTAGCTCATGGAAACGCTACTGCGATCGTAAGTTTTGCGAAAACTGGGATGGGGTTTACCTTGAATAGAACCCCAGTAATCACTGTCATAAGATTCCATACCAATTTCAGCCGCAGCGCGACTTAGCATCGATTGCTGGCGATTTTTAATCATCTGATGATGACGTATCATTAAAGCACGAGCTTGTTGTTGAGTAGACATTTAGACCTCCTCCAAATTGCTAATTGATTGTTTAACTTTTTCGATTCACCTCTTTACTATATATATCACATATTTCTGTATCATTCGTTACAGAAAACCGAATAAATAATAAAATTAATATATTTTTTGGGATCGCTAGTATGAATCCTTATCTTGCAGATATTTTTCTCTATCCGATCAAATCGTTGGATAGAGTAGCGGTTGAGAGAGCAACTGTACTTGAAAGTGGAGCACTCGAGCACGATCGAGAATGGGCAATATGCGATCGCCAAGGTTTATTCGTCAATGGCAAGCGCAACCCTAAGATTCACCAACTGAGATCGCTCCTAGATGAGGATTTCCGCACCCTTTCTCTGGAAATTCAGCAAACCGAACAAAAAGCAGTTTTCGATCTCGAAAGGGAAACAACTGCTTTAGAATCCTGGTTAAGTAATTATTTCGATCGCCCTGTGCAACTTGTCCAGAATACTGTAACTGGTTTTCCCGACGATACAAAGGCACTGGGACCAACTATTATTAGCACGGCAACTATTGAAGAAGTCGCCTCTTGGTTTCCTGGAATCAGCGTCGAAGAAATGCGACTGCGCTTGCGAGCAAATCTAGAAATAGGAGGCGTTCCAGCATTTTGGGAAGATCAATTATTTACCCAGGAAGGCGATCGGCTTCAGTTTCAGATCTCAGAGGTATTATTTGAGGGGATTAATCTTTGTCAGCGGTGCGTCGTTCCTACCAGAGATTCTCGCACAGGAGTTGCATATCCCAACTTTCAAAAGATATTTGTGGCTAAGCGCCAAGAGACTTTACCCTCCTGGACAAATCGCGATCGCTTCAATCATTTTTATCGCTTAAGCATTAATACTTGCTTAGCTCGCTCGGAAGCTGGGAAAATTTTACAGCGAGGAGATGAAGTTAACATCGTGAGAAAAGGAGGTCATAAGTGACAACAATCAACAAATAGCTATACACAGGGGCAATGGTATTTACATACTACAGTTAAAAGAGTGTCCAAAAAGAAATTGAGAGTGCCTTGTTTGAGCCAGCCGTTAATCACAACTAATTGCCCGAAACGCATTGGAAAACTATACTTGTCTTGCTCGAACAGAATATAGTTGATTTGCTCTTGAGATAACAAACCAGCTTTTTTGAGATAACCGCCTAACTTATGGCGATTTTTCTGCTTTAAGATGACTGGAAAAGTGTCAGCAAAGAAATCGGCAGTTTGAGGTTTAAGCCATCCTTTTAAGACCATAATTTCTCCTAGGCGTAATTTGGTAAAACGCCTCTGATATTGCAAAGCTATATCTATCTGAATAGCTGAAACTAACTGGGCTTGTTGCAACATCTTTCCCAGGGGTAAACTAACGTAAGAATTTGATACTAAGCTATCTAATTGATAATTATTCATCAGCTAATAAAGAACAGAAAAAGATTTTCAGAGCTTCTATTAAGAAGTGTAAAGAAAAAATCAGGCTACTTCATGAAGAAATTGTAATTTTAGCAGAGATTTCGATAAAATTTTTGTAAATACTTATTTTATATGTAAGTGTAAGTAATGAAATGAATAAAAACTAAATGGTAAAGTTTTTTCCCTAAAACCTACAGTTGAAACCGCCAGCTAGAAATACCTAACACCTGAAACCTAAAAGCTGACACCTAGTCTCAACCAAAATGTCCGGTTTTAAGTCGGTAGACCTTTTAAAACCCTTTTGTCTGGCTCGTGAAAGCTAATAGTTTTGGGAAATATTTACAGATACGTGCAAGAAATTAGGTTGAGAAAATAATAAAGTGCTAGGATAGTCATTGAGAATTAAAGATCGGCGACAGCGTTTGTTATTCAGTACTGACAGGCTTACACCCGAAATCTTAGCTCTCTACAAACTTCCGATTGAAGAGACCATCAATCTATGTCAATTTATGTAGGCAATCTATCCTACTCCGTTACCCAAGAGGACCTGACCGAGGTCTTTACCGAGTATGGAACTGTTAAGCGGGTTCATCTCCCGACCGACCGTCAAACGGGTCGCGTGCGAGGTTTCGCCTTTGTGGAAATGGAGACAGAAGCTGAAGAAGCTGCTGCGATCTCTGCTCTCGATGGTGCAGAGTGGATGGATCGCGAACTCAAAGTTAATAAGGCTAAGCCTCGCGAAAATAGAGGTTCGTTTGGTGGTGGTCGCAGAAATGACCGCTTTTCTAGACGCTTCTGAGCAATATGCTAAATCTTTCGGAAACTATCTAACTGGCTGAAACAAAACGAAATAGCCGGACGTAGGAAGTTATCTGCACCAAGACCTAAGCGCAAGCTATTGAAGCCCCCTTAATCTTTCATAGGCTTCTGGGAGCCATGGGAGTTAATCTCACAGGTATTAGCCCAGAAGCTTTTTGCTGTGTTCGTAAGGTAATTAATCATAATGGCTAAACGCCGCAATTTGAAAAAAGAGAAAGCTGAGCGGAACAAAGCCTATGCTCGCCAGTTTCGGAAGAGAACTTCTCGATACTCCAACCGAAAAAAACGTTTCGATCGTAGCAACGTCAAACGAGATGACGAACAGTTAGCTGAAGAAAAAAAATTAGGTTCTAATCCAGAATCACAAGCCCAATAAGCTTGACCGTTTTTGAGTTTAAAATTCAAAATGTAAGAATCGTGCAAGCTAACAAAAGCGATCCTTAAATGAACCAACCAATAGCCTTTCTCGGACTTGGCGTTATGGGTGGCCCAATGGCAGCTAATTTAGCTCGTAGTGGTTACTCAGTCAAAGCTTGGAATCGTACTCCCAATCGTCCTGGTATAGAAATTGCTGAGGATGCTGGTGCTGTCATAGTAAACTTTATCCAGCCAGCAGTAGAAGCAGCCGATGTAATTTTTACCTGCGTCAGTGATGTTCCTGACGTTGAAGAAGTAATTCTGGGGACTGAAGGAGTTGCCAAATTTGCCAAACCAGGTGCTTTAGTGGTGGATATGAGTACTATTGGCAGCAATGCGGCTCGTAAAATAGGGTCGCAATTGCAAAAATGCAATCTCCGCTTTCTCGATGCTCCCGTCTCTGGTGGAGATATTGGCGCGCAAAAAGGGACTCTTACCATTATGGTGGGAGGCGATCGAGCTGATTTCGAGGAGTGCAAGCCTCTATTGGAAGTAATGGGTAAGACTATTCGCCTCTGCGGGCAAGTAGGTAGCGGTCAGGCAGTAAAATTGTGCAATCAGGTGCTTTGTGCTGTCCATATGGTTGCTCTGTGCGAGGCGATGGAAATGGCTCAGCAACAGGAAATCGATCCTAATTTAATCGTAGAGGTGTGTAGCACTGGTGCTGCTGGTTCTTGGGATTTATCTAATCTAGGGCCAAAAATTGTTGAGTCAGATTTTGCCCCTGGCTTTATGGTTAAACATATCCTCAAGGATTTGAGGTTAGTCCGGGAAACTATTAAACCTTCTGCTCAAAATCTCCCAGCAGTAGAATTAGCCACTCACCTGTTTAAAATTGTTGGGCAGCTTGATGGCGGTCGAGGTGGAGAACAGGGAACTCAGGCGATGATTCGCGCCTATCGTGAAAATAAGTAGGTAGGCGAAAATAAATATCAAACTAAAATGAGGAGTTAACTGTTAGCTGGGGTCTTGTTACCTCTGAATTCTCAATTCTGACCTCTGACCCCTCTCTCAACTATTTTCTAATTAATGCGACCCACCTACTTAACCTCGATCGCCAGTTATTTTATTCTTCTCCCCCAACTCGTTGCACAAAAAAGTGATTTAGTCAATCCCTTGTAAAAAAAAATTATATTGCTCAATATAAATCAATGCTTCGAGGAGAGCGAGTTATCCGCTTTTGATGCCCAAAATGCAGACAAGTTACACGGTAAATTAAGGGTTTAGAAGAATGGATATTTTTTTGGGTTATAAGAAACGCCAAATTATACCAAATTAACCTAACTGCACTATTGTCGCTCAAAGGACGTAATCTCGTCGAGAAATAGAAAATATTTTTAACAAATTAGCAATTATTAAGTTAACTAACGGGAAGAGATCAATTTAAAAATCAAAACTAATTATATGATCGCTATTATCTATGCTTATGTATATTAATTACCCTATATTATTAAATAGCCTTCGGCTAAAAGCCAGGAGAAGCAAGTATACGAGTTGAATTATCATTTCAATTTATTCTGTCTCCTGACTCCTTCTTGAAACAGACTTTCTCTGAATTGCTATGACCTTAGATAATCTTTCCCCAGAAGAGTACAAGCGTAAAATGCAGCGACGCAAAGAGGTTCAAGAGCAACGTCTGGCTAAAGCGTCGCGGGAAAAAGGCTTAATCATTGTTCATACTGGCAATGGTAAAGGCAAGACCACTGCTGCTTTAGGAATGGTACTTCGTTCTCTGGGTCACGGTTATCGGGTGGCGATCGTACAGTTTATTAAAGGAGCTTGGGAACCTGCGGAAAAAGCCGCCTTTAGTCACTGGGGGGAGCAACTCCAATTTTATGCTCTAGGAGAAGGCTTTACTTGGGAAACTCAAGATCGCGATCGAGATAGAGAAAAAGCGGAACAAGCTTGGCAAAAAGCACTAGAATTCATTCGCAATCCAGATTACCAGTTAGTATTATTGGATGAAATTAATGTGGCTCTTAAGTTAGGTTATCTTGAGGTAGAAAATGTCCTGGCTGGACTAGAACAAAAGCCAGAAGACTCTCACGTTATCCTTACAGGTAGAGGCGCACCTCCCGAACTAATCGATCGGGCAGATTTAGTCACTGAAATGACTTTAATTAAACATCCCTTCCGTGACCAAAGTGTCAAAGCACAACCAGGAATTGAATTTTAAGTTAACAAATTGTTAATTGTAATAGCAATTCATTAATTGGTATTCTAGCAGCGAATATTATTCAAGTTCTCGCAGACAAATATTAAGTATGCGCCGATCGTTAGTCCTAATAGTGTTAATTTGCTGATATCCTTCTATAACAATAGAATTAGCATTTTCCTCTGGCGTTGCTGACACTGACGATCGTGCTTTTATTGTAAGCAAGTAGGAATAAATTCTATTTTCGTAAGTATCTAAAATTGACAAATTTATTTGTTGTGAATTTAGGTTGCCATAAAAACAATAAAACTCTGAACGAGGCATATAGATAGCACCAATTACTCCGCCTTGACGTACTTCAAATATTAAATATTCTTTACCAATTTGCTCTGGTAGTGAAGACTGACCGTAAAGATAAACTCCATTAGCTAGCGGTGAATTCGACCTAGAAGCTTGAGCAAGAGAAGATTTTGTCTTGAATGTCTTTGATGTTTGCTGCTTAACTTGTGACTTTGCTAGATTAGACTCTAACAAAAGAAAAGGGTAAGTTGTTGTCAGTCCTAGAAAAAAAGTTAACCCCACATTAAATAGTGGATATTGGCAAAATATTAATTGAACAGGTTTGTTAAACAACATTCTTTCCCGTTGATTGGCTAGCTTGATCTCAGGATTTATCCCTAAACAGCTTCCTGAAATATCATCTATCTAAGAAGACGATTATAAAAGGCAAGAGGCAACAGATTCAGTTAATTGATTTATAGTAGTATTTTTTGGAATTGGTATTAAACAATAATGGAAAAAAAACAGAACTACCATATGTCCTCAGAGGAATTTCGTTATTGGGGGTACAAAACTATCGATTGGATAGCAAGCTATTTGGAGAATGTGGAGAAGTTTCCGGTTTGTTCTCAAGTGCAACCAGGAGAGATCCGAGCTCAACTGCCAGAGGCTGCACCCGAAAAAGGAGAGTCTTTTGAGGCGATTTTGCAAGATTTAGAGCGAATCGTTATGCCAGGACTGACCCATTGGCAATCTCCCAACTTCTTTGCCTTTTTTCCCGCTAATAACTCTGCTCCCTCAATTCTGGGAGAATTAATTAGTGCTGGCATAGGGGTACAGGGAATGTTGTGGGCAACTTCTCCTGCCTGCACGGAGCTAGAAACTCACGTTCTAGACTGGTTGGTAGATATGCTGGCACTACCGAGCCAGTTCAAATCTTCTGGGTCTGGGGGAGGAGTTATCCAAGATTCAGCTAGTAGTGCTTCTCTAGTTGCTCTGCTAGCAGCCAGAGAATGCTTTAAAGCAGATATTAGCAAACTAGTGGCTTATACTTCAACTCAGACCCATTCCTCGATCGAGAAAGGAGTCAAGATTGCCGGATTACGACCTGACAATTTACGCTTAGTTGAAGTTGACGAGAACTATGCCATGAATCCAGATAGCCTGCGGCAAAGCATTGAAGCCGATATTAGTGCTAATCTGATCCCTTGTTATCTTGCTGCTACTGTGGGGACAACCTCATCCAATGCTATCGATCCACTCCCTGAGCTAGGAGCGATCGCGCGCAAATACAAGATCTGGCTACACGTTGACGCTGCCATGAGCGGTACGGCAGCTCTGTGCCCTGAATTTCGCTGGATTCATCAGGGATTAGAATTAGTAGATAGCTATTGCTTTAATCCTCATAAGTGGATGATGACCAACTTTGACTGCACCTGCTTCTACGTGCAAGAGCGAGCCAAGTTAATTCAGGCGCTCTCGATAATGCCGGAATTTCTCAAAAATCAAGCTACCGAGTCGGGAGCGGTAATTGACTATCGGGACTGGCAAATTCCTTTGGGAAGAAGGTTTAGAAGTCTCAAGCTTTGGTTCGTGATTCGGCATTATGGCATCGAAGGCTTACAACACTACATTCGCAAGCACGTTGCCTTAGCACAGGAGTTTGCCCAGTGGGTAAACTCCGACCCGCGCTTTGAGCTAGTTATCAATCCGCCACTTAACTTAGTTTGCTTTCGACACAGAGGCGGCGACACAATTAACCAGGCAATTCTTAACAGTCTTAACGTTTCCGGAAAAGTGTACCTCAGCTCTACTAAGATTGACAAAAAACTAACTTTGCGCATGTCGATCGGACAGGCAACAACGGAGAAGATCCACGTGGAGCAAGCTTGGAAATTAATCTGCCAAACGGCTGATTTGCAGGAATTGAATTAATTGTTAATTAAGAGCAACTATGTTGCAGTTTCTTCACAATTGCCTGTACGCGCTCGATCGCCTCAGTCTTATCGACTGTCAAAATCTGGCGATCGCGCATGACAATTGTGCCATCAACAATTACAGTCCACACGTCACCAGGTCGCATACTATAAACTAGATTTGCTGGAATATTGTGGTTCGGCTGATGGTGCGCCCCATCGAGGTTAATCAAAATCACATCAGCAAGATATCCCGATGCTAGTTTTCCTAGCTGCTTCTCCCTGCCAAAGACGCAGGCGCTTTCTATGGTAGCAATATAGAGTGCTTCTGCGAGGGGCACAACTTCAGGGGTTTCCTGACGTGATTTTTGCATCAGGCTGGTCAAGCGCAACGACTCCCAAAGATCGAGCGTATTATTACTAGCAGCACCGTCAGTAGCTAAACCCACTGGTAAACCAGCGCGTCGAAATTCAGTAACTGGTGCTATATCCATTCCCAGCTTGAGATAAGTTTTGGGCGCATGGGCAATGCCTGTAGAATATTTTGAGAGAATCTCGATGTCATTGGGTAGAGCACCGCAAGCGTGTGCCAAAATTGTTGGTACTTGTAAAATTCCAGTTTGTTCGAGTACCTGTATCGGTGTCAGACCGCAACTGCGTAAACTGGCTTGAGTCTGCTCTTTTGTTTCTGAGACGTGAATGTGAATTCCTACCCCCAGTTTCTCGGCTTCTCGGACGGTAGCTTGTAGAAAGTCTCGATCGCAACTATAGGGAGCATGAGGAGCCATAATAGTGCGAATGCGGTCGCCAGCAGCACCCTGCCACTGGCGAACAAACTCTGCAGTGCGTTCAATCATCGACTGTCCCTGACTGCCAAACATCGCCCAACCCAACAAAGCACGAGTGCCAGCTTTTTCCACTGCCTGTGCTGCCCGATCCATGTGAAAATAATGGTCGGCAACAGAGGTAACTCCGGCTTCAATCATTTCTATCAGTCCTAGCAACATACCCCAGTAAACATCTTCTGGCTGGAGGTTACTCTCTAGGGGCCAGATATAGTCGTTGAGCCACTGTTGTAGAGGAACGTCCTCAGCCAGACCCCGAAACAGAACCATCGGTACGTGAGCGTGGGTATTAATCAGCCCCGGCATCGCTAGCATTCCTCTAGCATCCAGGCAGGTATGAAAATGACTAGGATTAGCGATCGCAGTCGGTTGTACTGCTTCGATCGAGTTGCCTCGCACTAAAATATCTCGGTCGGGTAAGATTTCAGCCCGACTGCCATCATCGGATATTTGTAAAACCAAGCAATTTTTAATCAGTAAATCCAACACAGAATGCTCCGATAAGGTCTTTATTAGCTTACTGATATACTTCAGGGTTAACACAGTCAGGTAAGCGATCGCCCTTGAGTCCAGCAACTAGATTAGCAATTGCCATCATTGCCATTTTTTCCCTGGTTTGGCGGCTGGCACTGGCAATATGAGGTGCGATCGTCAAATTATCCAACCTCAGCAAAGGGCTATGCTTCGGGATTGGTTCTGGGTCAGTTACGTCTAAAGCAGCACCAGTGATTTGACCGCTAGTAAGGGCTAGATAGAGAGCATCGGGATCTACTATCGGTCCCCGTGCCGTATTAATCACGATAGCAGAAGGTTTCATTAGCTCAAACTGGCGATCGCTGAAAAGACGATAGGTATCTGCAGACAAAGGAGTGTGGATGGTCACAAAGTCCGATTGTTGCAGCAGGCGATCGAAAGTAGCAAACTCCACGCCCAGAGATTGCTCTAATTCTGGGTTGCACCTGTTTCTGTTCGCATACAGAATGCGCATCTCAAAACCTCGGGCACGACGGGCAACTGCCCGACCGATGCGTCCTAAGCCCACAATACCTAGTGTGGCGCCCGTAATGTTTGCTCCCAGCAACAAATCTGGCGACCACGTCTCCCACTCCAGGGCGCGAGTAAACTTATCTGCCTCTACAACTCGCCGTGCTGCTGCCATTAACAACGCCCAGGCAAAGTCAGCAGTTGCATCGGTGAGAACGTCAGGGGTGTTGCCTACTGGAATCTGCCTGACTGTAGCAGCACTAATGTCGATGTTGTCGTAACCAACTGCCATCTGGCTAATCACTTGCAGAGATTTAGCTGCTTCTATCAGTTGGCGATCAATCCTGTCAGTGAGCAGACACAGCAAGCCATCTATCTCCTTGACCTTTTCGAGTAAAACCGGGTAAGGAGGTGGCTGACGTTCTGACCAAATTTCTACGTCAGCAATTTGTCGCAATTGTTCTAATTGAGCGGGAAGGCGGCGAGTAACAAATACTTTCAATTGAGGCATCATTTCAGAACCAGACGATCTTTCAGGTAATTTTTAGCAGAATGCTACCTGATTATTTTTACAATGGATTATTCGTGGAGAGGAACTCAGGTAAGATAGTTGGGTACCAGTTATTATCTAAAAAGCTAATTACCAATTAGACATATAGTTTATTAATAAAGGGTGCTGGATAGGAACTCGTAGGGAAACAAGATGTTAATTCGCGTTGGTTATGAATTGTTATTGGACGTGCCCTCGCCTACTTCCATGATTTTTAAGCTTTATCTGCATCCGTCGCAGTTATCGAAAGCGAAACAGCCAGAGGAACTAAAAATCGCTCCAGATACTCCGGTGCAAGAATTCATCGATGAATTTGGCAATCGCAGTGGTCGTTTGGTCTTGCCTTCTGGTCGGGTGCAGTTGTGGAACTCAGCAGTGGTGACCGACTCTGGTGAGCCAGACGAGGTTAATGAGAATGCCCAGCAACTTCGAGTCGAGGAACTGCCAACAGAAGTACTTCCCTATTTATTCAGCACTCGCTATTGCGAAGTAGATCTCCTGTGTGACATAGCCTGGAAACTATTTGAACAGACTCCCACTGGCTGGGCAAGGGTTCAAGCTGTTTGCGATTGGGTTCATCAGCACGTTCGCTTTGGCTACGAATATGCTCGCCCCAGCAAAACTGCTTATGACGTTTATCAAGAACGCACTGGGGTATGCCGAGATTTCATGCACTTAGCGGTTACTTTCTGTCGCTGTTTGAATATTCCGGCACGCTGTGCGACTGGCTACCTCGGCGATATTGACATCCCTGAAATCGACCCTCCAGATTTCAGTTGTTGGTTCGAGGCGTATCTAGATAATCGATGGTACACTTTTGATGCCCGTTACAATGTTCCTCGGAGGGGACGGGTGTTAATGGCGCGAGGGCGTGATGCGGTAGATATTGCCTTAACCACCTCTTTTGCTCCAGTTAATTTAGAAAAATTTGTAGTTTGGATTGACCAAGTTTCGGAAATTCAAGCGGTCAAAACTGCTTCAGAGAACCTATCTCATGACAATTAATCAGTTGGGATAAGGTTTTAGGTACTAGGTATTAGGTTAATGGTTAATTTGTTCCCTAATACCTAATACCTGTCTTCAGCAAGTAGTTTGCTTTCCAGACTTTAGGTGAGCATTACATCATGCCCATGCCGCCCATGCCCATGCCGCCCATGCCCATGCCACCCATGCCCATGCCGCCCATGCCGCCCATGCCGCCCATATCGGGAGCAGCAGGAGCTTCTTTTTCAGGTTTTTCAACTACCAAAGCTTCAGTAGTTAAAACCATTCCGGCAATGGAAGCTGCATTTTGCAGTCCCGAACGCACTACCTTAGCTGGATCGATAATCCCAGCAGCGATCATATCTTCAAATTCACCACTAAGAGCGTTGTAACCAACATTAAATTCGGTTTGGCGAACTCTTTCGACAATAACAGAGCCTTCTGCACCTGAATTATTGGCGAGTTGACGCACGGGCGCTTCTAGTGCCTTGATAACGATGTCAGCAGCTACTTTTTCTTCATCGTTAGTAAGGGTATTTTTGAATTCAGAGATTTTCTTGGCTAGGTGAATTAGGGTTGTACCTCCACCAGGAACAATGCCTTCTTCTACTGCTGCTTTAGTAGCATTGAGGGCGTCTTCAATTCGCAGCTTGCGATCCTTAAGTTCGGTTTCGGTAGCAGCACCCACTTTAATTACGGCAACTCCACCAGCAAGTTTAGCAATTCGCTCCTGCAGTTTTTCTTTGTCGTATTCAGAGTCAGCTACAGATAGCTGCTTGCGAATTTGGGAAATTCTTTTTTGGACTTGGGCAGTGTTTTCCCCTCCAGCAACAATGGTGGTATTTTCTTTGTCGATCGTAACTTTGCGAGCTTTGCCCAGCATATCGACAGAGACATTCTCCAGACTCAGCCCGACATCTTCAGAAATTACTCTACCGTTAGTAAGAGTAGCGATATCTTCTAACATTTGCTTGCGGCGATCGCCAAATCCTGGAGCTTTAATGCCAGCGACATTCAAGACTCCCCTTGCCTTATTGACTACTAAGGTTGCCAAGGCTTCCCCTTCTATGTCTTCAGCAATAATTAGTAAGGGTCTGGCTTCGCGGGCAATTTTTTCTAAAACTGGTACCAAATCGGCGATCGCGCCAATTTTCTTATCGGTAATCAGCAGCAAAGGATTTTCAAATTCTGCTACTTGTCGTTCTGGATCGGTGACGAAATAGGGGGAGATATAGCCGCGATCGATTTGCATCCCCTCAACTACTTCTAATTCTGTTGCCAAGGACTTAGATTCTTCAACGGTAATTACGCCGTCTTTGGTTACTTTGTCCATTGCTTCAGCAATCATCTTGCCTACTTGTTCATCGTTTCCAGCAGAAACCCTGGCTACTTGTTCTATTGCTTCTCCGGCAACTGGCTTGGCAACTGCCTCAATTTCTTGTACTAAATAGTCAGTGGTTTTTTCCAGACCGCGACGCAATGCTACTGGGTTCGCTCCTGCCGTCACATTCTTCAAGCCTTCGCGAATTAGCGCTTGGGCAATTACGGTAGCAGTGGTAGTACCGTCACCAGCGACCTCTTTAGTTTGAGAGGCAACTTCCTGAATTAGTTTAGCACCTGTATTTTCTAAAGGATCTTCTAGTTCGATTTCTTTAGCCACTGTGATGCCGTCATGAACAATTTGCGGGGCACCGAATTTCTTTTCGAGCAAAACGTTGCGACCTTTTGGTCCCAAGGTAACCCGAACCGCATTAGCTAAAGCATTTATTCCCCGCTCTAAAGAGCGTCTTGATTCCTCTTTAAACGAAACAATTTTTGCCATATCCCTCTTAAGTTCCGTTGTGGCTCCTTTAGCAAATTTAGCACTCTTGCCGGAAGAGTGCTAAGGTAGGGTTTTCCGAAGAATAGGTTCGGACGAACCCTCGCAATTGCTGTGGAGAGGGGGAGATGGGGATAGTGGGAGAGAATTTTACCCTCAATCCTCGAGCGCATTGCTAGAGAAAAAATTATCTCTACGCAATTTTACTCTTGAGAAGAAAATAATCCCAACAACGGACCAAGAATCATGCCAAAAATAAAGCCTCCCGCATGAGCCCAATAGGCAATTCCACCACCTTCGATGCCAATACTCGAGGGAACATCTAGGCTAGCAAGACTGGAAAAAGCTTGCTGCACGAACCAAAAACCAAGAAAGAAAACTGCTGGTACTCTAATGGGTAAGATCAAAAAACCAATGGGAATTAGAGTCAAAATTTCTGCTCGAGGAAAGCGAATAATGTAAGCTCCCATCACTCCTGCGATCGCTCCACTAGCACCTAGTGAGGGAATATTAGAATCCATAGAGAAAAACCATTGGCTTAGAGCTGCTAGAATCCCACAAGCTAAATAAAAAATTAAATATTTGCAACGACCGAGCTGTTCTTCAATGTTATTACCAAAAATCCACAAAAACAGCATATTACCAGCCAGGTGCAACCAGCCACCGTGCAAAAACTGTGAACTCACCAAGGTTAGACACTCCGGTACTGGCTGCGAGCTAGGTATATTATTTAAGCTTGCTGTTAATTCTTTAGGTATAACTGCATATAGATGAAAAAAGTCATTTAGCTGTTGTTCGCTGAGGCTCAGTTCATGGAAAAAGACTAGTACGTTAACTACAATTAACCCATAGGTCAAATAAGGAGTAATTCTAGTCGGGTTGTCGTCATGGAGGGGAACCAAGGTTTTTGTTCCTATTTCTCAAAAAATTAAACACTTATTTTCATCTTATCTTTCAAAACATTGCTGTTTCTGCGCTTCTATCTTTGTGCGCACGTAGGTTGGGACTCCCAAGACTGCCTTGGCATATAACCTCTCAAACTCTCGCGTAAAATGAGCTGCCACTGTAGGATTTTCAATTACTAACAAAGTCTCGTCGTTACTATAGTTGGCTGCAGCGGACCAGTTATGAGAACCTGTAACTACGGTTTGTCGATCGACTACTGCAAATTTATGATGTAACTTGTCTCCTGCAGGTAGCTGAGGAACTCCCACAGTACTAATTGGCTCTCGCCAGGGAAGATTACCTTTCTCATACTTACAATTATTGCTGAGAGCAACTCCGAGCAGATCCAACCCCTCACTGTAATAGCGAAAGGCAAAACCTGGGTCGAGTAATGCTTTGACTTGTATCCCCTGCTGACCTATAGTTTCTAGAGTATTTGCCAATCTTTGTTCGCTAAAGACAAATAAGGCTAAATTAACTGACTGAGTAGCTCCCTCTAAAGTTTTGTTAATTAAACCATTGCTACTGAGATTCCAAGACTTTCTTGGCGATGTAGGGGAAAACTGCACACTCATAACAGTCTTGCCAATATTGACTGGCTGCGGTTCTCTGAAGGGTTTGTTCTTGCCAAATTTACTATCTAGTTTGCCTCCAGGACCATCTCCCCACATTAGATTAAATTCTTCAGTAAATAGCTGAGCTAAGGCAGGAGCTTTAATTTTGAGAAGATTATTAGCATTACCTCGACTTTCTGGCTCCCTTAAATCTCCGTGGATGCCGCTAAGAGTAAAGTTTGCCGAGCCAGTTAGGACAGTATTGTTATCGACAATAACAAATTTGTGGTGCATAAAACCACTGCCTCGGGAACCATCGGCTGTATCGTCTATGAGAGGCACACCTGCGTTACTTAAAATAACTAAAGCATCTCTTTGGTTAATTTCTACGTCACTAAGTTGACCATCCTGGTTGAGGTCTATGAGAGCGAAGTATTCTTGGTAACGACTACGCGCTCTTTGATCGAGCTGGTTAATTTCTGTGGGGCTAAGTTCGCTAAAAGGCAGACTATAACTATTATCGAGAATTACCCTTACCCTAACTCCTGCTTGGTAGCGTTCTGCTAGTGCTTGGGCTATTTTAGGTAGGCGTAATTCAAAAACTGCCACCTCTACACTTTGTCGTGCAGAGGATATGGCATCGACAATGATTTGTTCTAGATCGTCTCCAGGTCGAGTTATTTGACGATAAGGATCGGTATAGCCTGCTGCTTTTGCTTGATTATTATTGAAGTAGACTTGAACTAGATAATCTTGCTGTAAAGCTTCTGGAGGTTTCAGGGAAGCTATTTGGGGTTGACAAGCGCTCAGACCGATCGCCCAAGTTGCCAAAGCAAGCCAAAAGATTTTAAGAGAATACAGAGTCACTGTTATTTAACATTGAAAAGCTTCTAATCTGGAGTTTAGATGAAAAAGTCAGCATAGGAAAAACTTTTCGATATTCCTAGTTTAGGAAAGTTTTAGATGTTAGTTGACTCGTAGATCTGTTCAACTAGAGTGAACAAGGCTGATCGCTTTCCATAGTTACCTAAAAATAAATATAAATATATGAATAAATATATCTGATAGGGTTAAAATTCCTTTAGCAGGGGTTGTAATAAGTATGAGTAAGTTAGTAGTTCTTAAATTAAACGGCGAGTACGATAAAGGTTTTTTACTCACTCTCGAGATTGGGCGCGACGGCAAATACTCAGAGACGGAAATCACTGGTAGTTTGCCTCCAGCCACCGAGCTAATTAAACAATATGAAGATTGGCAGTTTATCTATCACAGACTTAAATATTCTTTTAGACTAAAACACCGACTGGATGATTCCTTTAAACTTAAACAACAGCGAAAAATTAATCCTTTAGAAGTTCATATAGATGATTACATCCAACGACAGAGACAGCAGTGTGGCGATCGTGCAAAAAGATTAAAAGAACAACTCAATCAATGGCTAGACTCACGAGGCTTTCAACGTATCGATAGACTATTACGGGAAGAGTTAAACCCAGAAGAGGAGATTCGCATTTTGATTCGTACCTCCTCTAGTCAACTGAGAAAGTTACCCTGGCATCTTTGGAATTTTCTGGAGCTTTATCCCTTCTCAGAAATTGCTTTTAGTGCTCTAGAATATCAACGACCTACTTTATCTAAGACTCCTGCCAACCAAGTCAGAATTCTGGCTATCTTAGGCAATAGCTCTGGAATTGATGTCCTCAAAGATAAAGCCGAGTTATTAAAAAACTTACCTAATGCCAACATAACTTTCTTAGAAGAGCCGCAACGCCAACAGCTTAATAACGAACTCTGGGAACAACCCTGGGATATACTCTTTTTCGCTGGTCACAGTCAAACCGAAGGTGAAAGCGGTCGAATTTATATTAATCAGTCTGATAGTTTCGCGATCGAAGAGATTAAGTCAGGAGTAAAAAAAGCAATTGAAAAGGGGCTACAGTTAGCTATTTTTAACTCTTGTGATGGCTTGGGATTAGCCTCTGAGCTAGAAAAGCTGCACATTCCCCAAATGATTGTGATGCGCGAACCAGTACCAGATGCAGTAGCGCAGAAATTTTTGACCTATCTTCTGCCCATATTTGCCTCGGGAGCCCCTTTGCATTTGGCAGTCCGTTCAGCACGAGAGAGGCTACAAAACCTAGAAGATGAATTTCCCTGTGCTAGTTGGTTACCAGTAATTTGTCAAAACCCAGCCCTAGTCCCCCCCACTTGGTCTGATTTACTGGGGGAAAAATTTTCTCAACCCAGTGCTTCTCTTTCTAGCAAAAAGATAGAACAAGTTCCCTTGCTTCCAAACAAAAATGGAAACTCAGAAAGCAAAATTCCTATTACAGCCCTGCCATCTCAATCTACAGAGGAATTCAAACTGACAAATCCTCTGCTAGCACTACAATCTCAATCTAGTGAGAAATCAGAACACAAAATTCCTATTACAGCACTGCCATCTCAATCTACAGAAGAATTAAAACCTACCAATCATCTGCTAGCACTACAGTCTCAATCTACTGAGAAACTAGAACACAAAACCCCTGTTGTAGCCCTGCCATCTCAATCTACAGAGGAATTAAAACCGACAAATCCTCTGCTAGCACTACAATCCCAATCTGCTGCTTTTCTAGATAATTGCCACTCATTCATCTCAGGAACGGCTTCTGATAAGTCGCCAAAACTTGTGTCAGCTTTGAGGAAAAATAAGCAAAAAGCTGGGCTTACTTTCCTAGGAATTACGACTTCAGCTATTGCTGTCCTCTTGTTATTAGCAGTTGTGCGACAGACAACAACTACCTCAACCATCTCCGAACTAGGGGGAACCTCTCAAAATTCGTCGATCGCTTTTAAAAATAAGACTTACTCTACCTTTAGGGAAATACCTAGTGTCCCTTCTGGCACCTTCAGATATGGTGGCAGCACTACTTGGGCTGTCATTCGCAACGAAATAGACCCGGTACTCGCAGCTGTCTGGCCAGAATTTAAGTTACTTTATGTCGAACACCCAACTATTCCTGCTAGCTCTGGTACAGGAGTTAGAATGTTACTGCAAGATCACTTGAGCATTGCCCAAGTATCCCGTCCCCTTAAACCAAAAGAGCATCAAAAGGCAGAAGAACACCGATTTCGAATCAAGCACATCCCTGTAGCTATTGATGGCATTGCTTTTGCAATCAATCACAACCTCAACATTCCTGGCTTGACGCTGGCTCAACTAAAAGACATTTATACTGGGAAAATCACTAACTGGCAACAAGTTGGGGGTCCTAACTTAAAGATCGTAGCTTACTCTAAATCTCCTCAAGTCAGCGGCACCGCTCAGTTTTTTGTGAGTCAGATCTTGCACAAGGAAAAATTTAGCCCCAAGGTTAAATTGATAGTAAACACCACCAGTACCCTACGAGAGGTAGCTAGTAATAGAGGCGCAATTTTCTATGCCTCAGCTCCAGAGATTATCCCCCAATGTACGATTAAACCACTATCAATTGGTCGTACATCTGCTAATCTAATTAAACCTTACCAAGGACCTCTTGTGAAACCTGAGCAATGTCCGACTCGCCGCAATCAGCTTAATCAAAAAGCCTTCCACAATGGTAGTTACCCGCTGACTCGTAATCTTTACGTGATTGTCAAACAAAACGGTCTCGTTGACGAACAAGCAGGTGAAGCTTATGCTAAGTTGCTCTTGAGTGAACAAGGACAAAAACTAATCGAGAAAGCTGGTTTTGTTCCCATTCACTAAGTAGGGTTTTACTGAAAAAGTAAGGCTCTACCGAACTTAGTATGCTAAGTTGACGATTGAAATAGGGAATCGTGGTAACAGATAAAAAAATTCCAGGTGTAAATTTTCCGTTGATAAAAGAGAATTTTTATTTTGAAGTAATCGACAAGAGCAAAGGATGCAGATCTGCACCGCGTCAAACTGAGCAGATTATCTAGCTGCTGGCTACGGCTGTAGTTAACGGCAGGGGGAGGCAGTAGTTAGCGGAAAACTTGATACTGTTGGCGATGTGCTACAAAGCATCTTACATAGAGGATCATAGATTGCCAGAGTTAAGATTTCTCGGTTTTGTAGTACAATCAATTTCAGCAAAGATTGCTTTCGCCAACAGTATCAAAATTGACGCTAATTTAATGGGGATTTTACAATTCACTTGATTTGCTGTTCTCGCGCCTTCTTTGGACTGGCGAGCCGAGGCGATCGAGCCCCGAGAGTAGGAGCGAGAAGCGCCCAAAAAACTTCGTGCCATCTCTTGCGGCGTAAAATGTCGCCCAAGATTTTGTCAGCGAACGGCTGCGCTAAAGAAAAGCGACCCGCTTGGCGGTCACCTTCGGTACGCCCAGGGCGACCGCTATTAAAAATTACTTCTTCCTCTCCCCCGGTCAGCGAAGCTGCGCTGGAGGCGAGCTCATCAACGAAAAATTTACACCTGGAAATTATTTAAGTTGAGATGTAGAGGGTCTTAACATCGGCTTGCGCCAAAACTTTTACTATTTCGTAATCTTTGAGCAAGGATTTATAAAAATATTATTATCAATTATAGCATTTAAATAAGAATTATTTGCAATAACAGCTTTAGTAAATTATCTAGGATCAAAATCGCACAACACCCGCAACCCGACAATGTAAACAATCTTGACGTGCTTCGATCGATCGAGGAAGTCGCGGTAAGCACAACGACAGTACTCAGGATAGTCATACCAGGAACCACCTCGTAGAGAAGAACAATTATCTTTACCGCCAATTATCCAGGCACTGCCATTACTAGGCGCTCCCGAGTAGTTGTCATGCCAAATATCGGCGCACCATTCCCAGACATTTCCGTGCATATCGTACAAACCAAAGGCATTAGGAGGAAAACTGCCTACTGGAGTAGTTTCTCCTCGATATTCTCCTT
>JBFRWL010000426.1:0-4474 GCA_051439565.1 Prochloraceae cyanobacterium | reverse complement strand
TAATTGTTCTACCATGCGCTCAAGTCTTGCTTCTTCTTGAGCCATGATTGGAAATATTGATACACCCAAAATAAGAAAAGCTAGTACACTGGATAAAAATACAAATTTTTTCATAATTATTTGTTGGTTTTCCTAGAAGTTAATTGTGTAGCACTTTTTTAGATAAGTGCAGAACTCAAAAAGTTCAAATAACTTGTAAAACCAATAATTCGTTCTCATGAAGGGCTATCATCTGGAGAAACCCCAGATGTTGATACACCCCCTACTCATCGCCTTCACTACACGATCGAGGTGGGAATTCCCACTCACGTCACGGAGTTAAATTTTCTCATCTATATTCAACAACTTTGTCAACAGCCTAAGAAGAGTGATGCCGAACAAATTTAGGTAAGTCAATTTCCACGTTTGACTTGCGTTTTTTCTGATCAGGTATAGGCTTAATCGCTGGTGAAGGAGAATTAGATTGAGTGTCTACGATCTGCCGATCGCGATTAGTATTATTTTCTGGGTTTTCTCTGGACCCAGATGTGGATTTAGAACCATCTAAATTTGGCAAAAATATTTCTTTTACTGGGTAATTCTCTTGCGCTTGTGTTTGTGAATCAATCGGCAATTCTGCAGCAAAAGAGTCGATAGTTTCAACAACATAAGAGTGGCTGCTAGAGGAACGATCTAGCTCAGATGAATTGTCAAAATCTTCTTTGAGTTGAGCTGACCAGGGTTGGATAGGTTTGGCTTTGGGAACTGCCGAAGCAATGGCGGTGGCGCGTTCTAATTGCTGTCTAATAGCATTATTGGGAGAGGGAACCTCTAAACACCGATCGAGAGCAGCCTTGAATTGTAGAGTATAGCGCTGTTGTCGAGACAAGCGAGAAAGTAGTTCCTGAACTTGTTGTTCAGCTTCTGAGAGTTTTTCCGTTTGCTGCTCACTGTCCTCTTGCAAGAGAGCGCATTCTCGTTCTAGTTGAGCAACTTGTTCTTGAGATGCTTCTAACTGATTGGAGAGAGTTTCAATTAAGATTTGTTGATGTTGAGCAGTTTGACGAGCAGTTTCTAGTTCGTGACATAGATGTGCAATCTGTTCTTGGGAAGTGTTGAGTTCTTCTGTTTGTTGGGAGATGAGAGTATCGCCACTGCGGGTTCGTAAGATTTGAGACTGTAATTTTTCCTGAGAGTCTGTTAAGGCTTGCTCTAACTGTACTACTGTTTTGACTAATTCTCGATTGCGCTCGCGGAGTTTGTGAGCTAAGGCATGCCAGTCGATATTTTTAGTACAATTTTCTGAAGATGAGTCACTCTTGCCATTCCCTGGCAGTTTTCTAGGATCGATTCTTTCTGAAGCAGAGAGTGGCTGCTCGCGAGAAGGAATGCTTCCTGCTGCGGGAGGTAACTGTTCTAGTACTTCTCTAATTGGCATCTGTTGAGCGGTATCTTCACTCAAATAGCCTCGATCGTAGCCTTCGGGTTGACGCGAACTGGGGTTTGGTTGATTAGCTTTGCTCATAATTCTTTAATTGAGATAAGTTGACAAACTCTTGCGGGCACAAGGTGTGGTAATTTTATGTTTTAGTTTTATGTTTTAGTTACTACAACCTATCTTTCTCTCCCATCAATTACCTACAATTGCTTCTCAGTTCACAGACAAATTATGACAATGGGATTTATGAGATTCACAATGTAGTCTCACTAACTACAACTGTCTCTATCAAATATCTGAAAATAAGGCATTTTCCCTAAAAACAGCAATCTGCTCGGAGTTGCTGTAACATTCATTAGCCAAATTTTTAGAAAACAGGCGTATATTTTCGCTCTGTATTGCTAACGACATTATTAGATAAATTTAGAGCGCTGTAAGCTAGTTATATTCAGAGTTTTGAGCCGTATAGATTGTCTTAATAATTTGGTTCTTGCGCTGGGTCAATCTTAACACGGGGGACAGAAATAAACACGGGACTCAACAAAATTATAAAAATATTCTGTAATATACAATCGCATAAAAATCTTAAACTAACTTTTCTAAATTGTTAAGTAATACAAGTTTTTCTTAAAAGTTCTTGATGCATTAAGGCTCGGTCTACTAAAGATTGAATCCGAGCTAAACTTAGAGACTGGGCATTAGCAAATTGTTCTAACCAGACGCTACAAATATCATTAGGAGAGTATGGGATTTGTTCTAATTTCCATCCAGGTAAATGTAGTTCCGATCTAAGCTGACTGACTTTAGGGTCATAATCGATCGCAAAGCAGTGACTACTTTCTGCAGCTGCCATAATTAAGCTGTGGTAGCGCATACCGATAACCATTTCTACGCCGCGAAATAGCCCTTTTAATTCTCTGGGATCTTCTAAGGAAATAACCTGACGAGAAGAAGAAGGGAGTTGGGAGGCAATTTGGCGGGCGATCGCCTGGTCTCGACTGGGTTGAAAGGGTACGAGTAAAATATAAGTCTCAGTAGCTTTTTGAAAAGCTACCAAAGCTTGAGTGAGGTTAGCAAGGCGTTGATCACTCAGCTGAGGATGGGGACGTAAAGTTACTGCTACTCGCGGCGCTTTTGTATTCCACAAACCCTTGACAGGTTTTGCTTCTAATGCCCAGACTGGATCTGGTGCGATAATAGCAGGAATTTGCCACTGAGAAACTAATTGAGCTGAAGCGTGATCGCGCACACTTACAGCAGTACAACCTCGCAAGACTTCCCTAGTCATCCAGCGAGTCCAAGGATATTTTAAAGGCCCAATTCCTTGTGCCCAAGCAATAGTCTTTAGGCCTCGCTGCTGTGCCAGTGCCATTAAGCCAATATAGTAGAAGGGACTAGCGATACTAGTAACATCTTGTATCAAACTACCACCGCCCCAAATAAAGACATCCGAGTCTCCCAGTGCCTTTAAGATGGCAAAAGTAGAGGTGCGATCGCAACTTTCTACCCCATAACGTTCTCTAGTCTGCCCTGGATCGCCAGAAAGTACTATTGGCTTTACTTGCTCTGGTAACATTTGCAACAGGGACATCAGCAATGCCTCATCGCCACCATTGCCCTTGCCGTAATATCCGCATATAATTGCTCGCATTTCGTCCATCTCTCTAAAAATTCTCAGATCTTTTTGACTTTTTGATGTATCATAAGTAATTGCGACACTTCCGGGAGAGGTGGCCGAGTGGTTGAAGGCGCAGCACTGGAAATGCTGTTTAGCAGCAATGTTAACGAGGGTTCGAATCCCTCCCTCTCCGTTGAATTTAGCTGCTTAAAATACCTCTGTCGATCGAGGAAAAGATCGAACACCGAGAGTACTAAGTAGGTAAATTTCATTCAATTAAAACAGCAGGGTAATAGGATTATATTCTGACTTGTGACTCGGAGAATCCTAAAACCAGGGTGGTATGGAGAGATGGTTAAGTGAAATAATATTATTCTATGCACTACGCCCAACCAAAATTAGAGTTTATTCCCCCAGCTTTTAATCCACTGGTTCTCAAAATTACCCAGTGGTCGCTTCCTATCCTGCTGCGCTTTCGGACTCGACCCTGGCTAACCGCTGGAATTACACAAGTTGAAACAGCTAACGTAGAGACTTTAGCCGATCTTTACCATCAATTCCAAGCAGGCAAAATCCGCTTTTTAATTGCCATTCGTCACTGTGAAGTGGAAGATCCCCTCTCGATGCTTTATATGCTTTCTCATAGATTACCGAGAGTCGCCCACCAACAAGATATTACTCTCAAATATCCAATTCATAATTATTTCCTTTACGATCGCGGGATGACTATTTGGGCGGGAAAATGGCTGGGTTGGTTATTTTCAGGATTAGGAGGCGTTCCCATACATCGAGGTAGATCTTTAGACCTAATGGCTGTCCACGCGGTCAGAGATTTATTGATTAATGGCAAATTTCCTCTAACTGTTGCTCCCGAAGGTGCTACTAACGGTCACAGTGAAATTGTTAGTCCCTTAGAACCTGGTATAGCTCAGTTAGGATTTTGGTGTGTGGAAGATTTACTTAAAGCTGGGCGCGATGAAAAAGTTTATATTGTTCCTGTGGGCATTCAATACCGCTATGTCAACCCTCCTTGGCGAAATTTAGACAAGCTTTTATCTCAATTGGAAGCAAGCAGCGGTTTGCCCGTGCAACCTACAGGCAAGTATACCGTCCAAGAGCGAGAAAAAGTTTACTATCAGCGCCTTTTGCGTCTGGGCGATCGCCTCCTCTCCCACATGGAAGACTTTTAGACTCGCTTCTATCACTGTCAGCTGTCAAAACCTAACTTACCTACTACTGAAGAACCGACTAATCCTAACCAACTACTTGCTGACCGACTGCAAATTTTGCGCAATACAGCCTTAGAGGTAGCTGAAGAATATTTTGGCAGTCAGGGCAAGGGAAACGCGAACAAACGTTGTCGAAAGTTAGAGGAGGCTAGCTGGAATTACATGTATCGCAGAGATATATCCAACATCCATTCCTTATCTCCTTTAGAG
>JBFRWL010000425.1:0-3749 GCA_051439565.1 Prochloraceae cyanobacterium | reverse complement strand
GCACTGGTAAACATGACCCTGCTAGGAAACTAAGGCAGAACCTTAGCGAGCACATTTGGGTAAAGTACTTCAAATTTTCTTTCGTTAGAAATCCTTGGGATCGCATGGTTTCTTACTATCATTGGCGCTTGCAAAAGCCAGAGAATATTGATGTTCATGGTCGTACTTTCAAAGATTGGCTGCGATTTCTTCATGCTGGTGACTTGCAAAAACTGAATCTCGATGGTTCTTTCCAATACGGCATTAAGTCTCAGTTTCAGATGCTGGCTATTGAAGAGACGATCGCCGTAGATTTTGTAGGACGCTTCGAAAACCTGCAGCAAGATTTTGAACAAATATGTCAGCGAGTTGGTATTGAACCAAAGGTGTTGCCTCATAAAAATGCAATAAACCGAACTCGCCATTACACGGATTTCTACGATGAAGAGTCGCGGATTTTGCTCAAACAGCTTTATCACCGAGACATCGAGTATTTCGGCTATGAATTTGGAGCGTAGGTGCTTAAAATATTGACCCCTGACTGCGATCGAGGCATCTAGAAAAGTCCTCTGAAGACAAATTTACATACCAGTTGAAAAAAACTAGAGAATTAGACATGAAATTTTCATCGCAACAAGAATCCCAAGTTACCATTGTCGTTGTCCCCCGCGAACGATTTAGCTGCACCCAAGCCTCCCTAGAAAGTATTTACGAACATACTAAATATCCCTTTAAGCTGCTAATCTATGTTGATGGTAACTCACCCCGCAAGGTTCGTTGTTACCTGGAACAGCAGGCAAAAGAAAAGGGCTTCCAAATCATCAGGAAGAATTACTATCTCTCCCCGAATCATGCTCGTAATATCGGTTTGAGCCATGTAGATACGAAATACCTCGTTTTTATCGACAATGACGTAATCGTTACTCCAGGTTGGCTAAAAGCCTTAGTAAATTGTGCAGAAGAAACAGGGGCTGCGGTTGTCGGCCCCATGATGTGCGAAAAAGAACCCTTCCACACCCGCATTCACTTTGCCGGAGGGGAATCCCACGTCGTTACCGACATTCACGGAAGACGGCACCTGCGGGAGAAGATGTACAAACAAGGACAACACGTGGCTGATGTCCGCCCCCCACTCCAGCGCACTCAAACTGAGTTAGCAGAATTCCACTGCGTGCTGGTGCGAGCTGAAATCTTCGAGCGCATCGGTAAACTTGACGAAGCTATGCTCAACACCAAAGAGCATCTTGACTTCTGCATGACGGTTGCCCAAGCTGGCGGTACAGTTTACTTCGAGCCTGCTGCCCTAGCTACCTACGTCCCTGGTCCTCCCCTAGAGTGGAGCGATCTGCACTTCTATATGCTGCGTTGGAGCATAGCTTGGACACTAGCCAGTTTAAACTACCTACGGCAAAAGTGGGATCTAACGGAGGATGGCTATTTTAAAACCAAATATAAAAGGCTCAGTTGGCGACGTAACGGAACTATTGTTAAACCATTGAGCCGTAGTCTAACCCTCGGACTTGAATACAAGCCGTTAACTAGATTTCTCAAACGTGGGGAGAAAAAATTAAACCACTTTCTCACCGATCGCTACGCTAAACAACAGGCACAGCGCAATCAGGTATTCTTCGCTAGCTAATTTTCATCTATCGTCAAAGAGAGATCTGGGGCGAGTAACTAGTTGCACTGAAATTAGAGTGATTTGTGAATACAGCTCATCAAGAAAAGAAGAAAAGACAATCGGAGAAGATAAGATGAAAATTGCTTTCCTAGTTTGGCGGTTTCCCGTTTTGTCGGAAGCCTTTATACTCAACCAAATTACCGGTTTAATCGATCGAGGTCACGAAGTTTATATTCATGCTCTCAACGGTCATCCCAAAGGTACTACTAAAGTTCATCCAGTAGTTGAAGAATACAGTTTACTAGAACGAACTTATTACACACCAGAAAGACCCGAAAATCGATTTTTGCTCGCGCTTAAGGGAATTGGACTATTGTTAACCAACCTGCACAAAAATTCCTTATCCTGCCTCAAATTGCTCGATGAAGCTAAATATGGGAAAACCTCCGAGCCTTGGAAGCGAATTTATCGGGCGATCGCGCTCCTCGAAGCTCAACCTTACGATATCATCCACTGTCAGTTTGGCACGATCGGTCCTACCGCACTAATGTTTCGCAAAGCAGGGTTTCTTCAAGGAAAATTAGTCACAATTTTCCGAGGCATTGATATTAGCCGTCACGTACAAGAACATGGCGAAAATGTCTATGACGAACTGTTTGCCCAAGGCGACTTTTTTTTAGCTAACTGTGAGTTTTTCCGCCGTCGGGCAATTAAGGTCGGATGCGACCCCCAGAAAATTGTCGTTCATGGTTCGGGTTTAGACTGCCACAAATTTGCCTTCGAGCCTCGACAGCTTCCTGCTGATGGTCGCGTGCGGATTGCTACTACAGGACGTTTGGTAGAAAAGAAAGGGATCGAATATGCAATTCGGGCAATAGCCCAAGTAGCTCAAGTCCATCCCAATATCGAATACCGTATTATCGGTGATGGACCCTTGAAAGCTAGTTTACAAAACCTGATTGATGAGCTGAAGATTGGTCACTTTGTCAAACTCTTAGGGTGGAAGCAGCAACAGGAAATTATCGAAATCCTGGAAACTTGCCATTTGTTTGTTGCTCCCAGCGTCACGGCAGCTGACGGCAATCAGGATGCCCCTGTCAACACCCTCAAAGAAGCGATGGCAATGGGGATGCCCGTCATTAGTACCTATCACGGTGGTATTCCCGAACTAGTAGAAGATGACGTTTCTGGTTTCCTAGTCCCTGAAAGAGATGCAGGCGCGATCGCCCAGAAATTGATCTATCTCATCGAGCATCCAGAAATTTGGACTCAGATGACTAAAGCAGGACGCGATCGTGTAGAAGAAAAGTACGACATGAACAAGCTCAACGATGAGCTAGTTAAAATCTACCAGCAACTACTGGACTCCGAGTCACTTCAACCAAAGTCTCTAGCATCCTACGTTCTTGTCAAACAGGTGTGATTTTAAGGGTTAGGAACAGCTATGCTTCGCCAAGGATACAAGTCAAGTGTGAAAATTAAATTTTGGACCTAATTCAAATGTTTCCCGATTTTTTGTGTATTGGAGCTATGAGATCAGGCACTACCTGGCTGCATATGAATTTGAAAGAACATCCAGAAGTGTGGATGCCTCCCATCAAAGAGATTCACTATATTGACGAAATTGAACATTTACATAAAAATTTTGGTGGATATGCATCTAACTGGCTTGATGATGCTAGTAGGCTTTTAGAGCTAGTTAGCTAACAAAAATTTTCTCGCTATTCTGGAAGAAAATGCATCAGTCTACTCAGTGATCGCTTGTAGAATTCCTAAAGATCGATTAGTCTCATCTTGTTTATCATCGGACTGAACCTCTTAACTCAAGGACAAGTGCTAAGTGGACACATATCTGTACCGCCGCTAGTTCAAGTGGCGACCAACCCTATCCTGCTACAATCTACTCCACTGCAACAGTCATCTGCTTACTCTCAAGCTGACTCAAAGGCACAACTTACCTCCATTACTCAACTTGCTGAGGTTCCAACCACTGAAAAAGCGAGCGGTACTGCCGTAAAACTCGCTGATTCGCACAGCAATGAGCCAATAGCCCAGTTTACCTCTGTCTCTCAACTATCGGATGTTCGACCCACAGATTGGGCGTTTCAAGCGCTGCAATCTCTAGTGCAGCGTTATGGGGTTACGGCTG
>JBFRWL010000424.1:0-8862 GCA_051439565.1 Prochloraceae cyanobacterium | reverse complement strand
GTATAAGAGACAGGTGGTACAGCCGTGGCAATATTTTAACAGGGAAAAACTTGGCCTTTAACGAACGCATTACCAAAAGTAATGTATTTTTAAGAACTAAAGATAAAGTCAACTATGACTGCGTAATTCTTGGTAGTTCCAGGGTTATTGCCCTTAGAGCCTCAAGTTTTCAAGACAATAAATGTTTTAATTATGCCCTCAAAGGGGGAGAAATTGAAGATTTTGTCGATTACGCACAGTTTCTCAAAGAAACTGGCTTGAATCCTCAAAAAGTTTACATTGGTGTAGATGGTCTAAATTTTGTAGCTAAGAATAGACAAAAACGCGAGCCATTTGATATTAATACAGTCGCAACACAATCGCCATTGCAGGCTTATTTGTCGGCTGATGTGTTTACGTTTTCTTTGATGACTTTATTAGGAATTAGTCCCGATCCTGGTAACTATTACGATCGCAATTTTGAACCAGTAGATTTCGACAATCCTCCCAAATATCAACCAGCTTTTTATAAGTCTCTGCCACCCCAACAGTGCGATCTTTCGATCGTTCAACCCTTTGCCGATCTCAGAAAAATCTTTCCTAACGCTGAATTTATTGGCTATGTACCACCTCGCTCTGCCTGGAGTATGATCAACGATACCTATGGTAGAGATTTGATGGATTGTTATCTACAGGCTTTCCATCAACTATCTCAAACTTATGATGCCATGTATGATTTTTCTGTCCCCTCAGAAATAACCAAAAACCCCGACCATACTTTTGATGGTAGTCATTACTCAGTTAAGACGAACGATAAAATTGCGGCAATTTTACAAGGTAAAGAGGAGAATTTTGGATTAAGGGTAGATAAATATTCCTTTGAAGATTATCGTCGTCTGTACTTAGGAGAGATACGTAAATTCTTAGCAGAAAATAATCAATTGCAACGCTGGAAGGAATAACTGTGATGTACCCACGCTGACCTAAAGGTCCAGCGTAGGCTTCCGAGCAGCCCAAAGTTGATGGACTGGCAGAACTTGCTTCAAGGTACTCTCGGTAGTAGATGCAACTACTACAGGCTTTTTCCCTTTACGCCGTTTTATCCTGGGGAACACATCCAGCCCCAGCCTTTTGATATTAATTCCTGCGTTAATATCGCGGTCAATCGAGAGCTTTAATTGTTCATCCCAATAGTCTCTCATACTGCAATCAGTAAAAACAAACTCATCTTTATAACTGAGCAGAGCTGATGAATATGCCGGAGCTACTTCTTTAACTATCGCACCAGCTTTTTCGGCTTTGTACTTTAGTATGGAGAAGAATTGACCGAAAGCAGCATCTTGCCAAGATTTGTTTAAACCTGTTTTAGCTGATTGCCCATTAGGAAGATATTTGCCCAAAGAATCTTGTTTGGGTTTATTCCTTTGACTCAAAGCTTTGAGATTAAGTTGTTCGTGAAAGAAGACTTTTTTACCCGTTTCTAGGAGGATAGTAGCACTATTATAAGCATGGTCGCGTCTAGCTCTAGCAATCTTTTGGTGTAATCTAGCCTCTGTTTTGGCTAACTGGCGACGAGATCTACTCCCTCTTTTTTTGTTAGCTCTACGCTGAGATATTTGAGCAAGCTTGTCTTGAGAATTACGGAATGACTTGAGAGAAGGTAATTTAAACCCTTCTGAAGTTGCCAGATAATCTTTTTCGTGGAGTACTGCATCCATTCCCAGAGAATTAGACCAGGTAGCGATAATATCTGCAGTAAAATCAGGAATACTTTCATCAACCAATCGTAGATTGATGTACCACCCATCAGCTTTTTTGATGATCTGTGCTTGTTTGAGAATTGCAGCAGATGGCAAATGACGATGAGAGCGAATCTTGATCAAACCGATCTTGGCAAGATCGAGATACAGGTACTTACCACCCACAGAACAGCTATGCAGGGAAAGTGCTTGTCTTTCTAAGACCATTGAGCGGTATCGAGCAGTATTCTTAAAGCGTGGTTGACCGCTTCTGTTGCCGTTTTTATCGCCTTTAATAAAACGATTAAAATCCAGATCTACTCTTTTTGAGACCTCTTGCAATGTTTGAGCGGGAATTCGGGTAAAATCGAGCAATTCCTGGCTCCATCCCACCGTAACTAGATCTTTTTTGAGGACTGGGAGTTGTTTTTTCTGGTTGTAATAGTTGGGTCGCTCTTTTAATTGAGGCAGATGGCAGATTAACGGACAACGGTCAGTGTAAGTACGATTTATCTCCCACCAGTCCAATCTATCCCCCAGTTGAGAGTTATACCAATATCGACAAACTCTAAGCCAGTAATTGAGTTCTAGCTTCTGAGTTGTAGTTGGTAGTAGTCGATACTGGTAAGTATACTTCACAATCAGAGTTAATTTTTTAGCTACACTGATTATAGCATAGTAAGAGAAAATAGTTTGAAAAAAGATTTTATTTCTCGTGGGCGTTCTGTCTCTGACTTAAAAGCCCATCTAGTTTTAACCACCAAGTACAGACGTAAAGTCTTCAACGCGGCGATGATTAAACGGCTTCATGAAATTTTTGAGGATTTACTAGATAAGTGGGAATGTAAAATAGTTGAGTTTAACGGAGAAGAAGACCACGTACACTTATTATTTCAGTATCATCCCGATCTCCAATTAAGTAAATTAGTTAATAGCTTAAAAAGTGTTTCATCAAGAAAGCTCAGACAGGACTTTTTACCGGAACTAGAAAAAGTCTATTTTAAAAAGAAAGTCGTTTGGAATAGTAGCTATTTTATTGCTTCTTGTGGAGGTGTAACTATTGCTACGTTGAAAAAGTATATTGAAAATCAAAATGCTCCGCAACCAGCCGAAATTAATAAACAATAATCACTTGCGATTCATGAGGGGCTGAGGGCGGAACTATTTCCGCCCTTTAAACGCCCCGTCCCACACTGACGACTATCGTGGTACAGATGTGGGGCTTCTCGCCGGATAAGCTAAAAAATTACATGGGTTTTGAAGGTAGAAAAGCTTATTTCTTAAACTGTTAGAGCTGATTCATCAAGTAAATCACCTTTATCTTACCTGTCTTATCTCAACCCATCATTTCAAAATTGACAGACTACTATTTAATTTATGCCGTTTCAATTTTGATAGAAATGGAACCGTCCCGGTCCAAGGTATAAACCATAGGATTGCTCTCCTGCAGGAAAAACTGTTACCCCAAACAAATAGACACCGCCATATCTTGGGTTTCGCCTTGGTTTAAGACCCACAGTAAAGATTGCCCCTGGTGGGATGGGAGGGTCAAAAATCACCGCCATTTCCTTAGTTTCTGGGTTTTGGTTTACTGTTTGTAGACTCAGTCTTTGCCCTCTTTCATCTGGGGTGCCTTCAAAAGCAAATGTATCTTCTAAAAGGAAGCGAATGTTTTCTTCTCCCCGACGTTGTCGAATGATTACTTTTTGCAAGGGTTCTCCCGCATTAACTGGCAACTCGATGGTGAAATAATATTTGGCTCCCCGAATTCTAACACTGCTAAAAGTACTGTAAGCGTCAAGCAGTCGAGGAGCCTTTTCAAAGAAAACCGTACCATCTGAGAGTTGACGCGCTAGAGTTGATGGGACAGGACTGGCTAAAATCCCAGCCAAAGCCAGAGCAATTGCAGCAGAAGTGGAAATAGTTACTGATTTGAGTTTGCTAAACATTTTTCTAATTAATTAATTTGATCGATCTACTAGTACGTCAATTTTGAAATGATGGGTTGAGATACGACAAAGGAGAAACTTATCCCTCAAATCAATCTTGACAAAATACTACTTAATGACCAATTAATAATTCTGTCCTCTTTCCATGTTAAGAAATTTAGTTAATTCGGGTTTGAACAGCAGTTTAACGGTTCCTGTGGGGCCATTTCGGTGTTTGGCTATAATTACTTCGGCAATACCTCGATCGGGCGTGTCTGGTTGATAATATTCTTCTCGATACAACATAATTACTAAATCGGCATCCTGCTCGATCGAGCCGCTTTCTCTGAGATCAGATAACATTGGTCTTTTATTTGTCCTTTGTTCCACCCCTCGACTAAGCTGAGAGAGGGCAATAACTGGCAAGTTCAATTCCCTGGCTAAACCTTTGAGCGCCCGCGTGATTCTAGATAACTCTTGCACCCTATTATCACTTTTACTTCCCTCCATTAATTGTAAGTAATCTAGTAAAACTAATCCTAACTGTTGTTTTTTTTCTGCTTGCAGGCGACGCAGTTGCGATCGCATTTGCATCACCGTTAAATTAGCAGTATCGTCAATATAAATAGGCAACTCAGATAAATTGCCAACAGCTACAATTAATGGCTCTAATTCATTTTGACCAAGCCTTCCCGATCGCAAGCGATTACTTTCAATTCTTGCTTCACTAGATAACAATCTTTGTGCTAATTGTTCTTTCGACATTTCTAGACTAAAAATTGCTACTGGTAAGCGCTTTTTACTAGCAATATTACTAGCAATATTGAGGGCAAAACTAGTATTGTGTACGCAGATGTCATTGGCAACAAAATTGTGTGTTTCTGGAATAGTTAGATCGTAAACCTGTTTATTACCTACAGCTTCAATCGCAATTATTTCATCCCAGTAAATTTCATTGTTATCTGGATTTTTTTGTTTAATATCATCTTGAATGAAAGCAGAGGGCAGAGGGCAGAGGGCAGAAGGTGTAGAGCTAGAAAAGGATTCAAACCTCTCTTTATTAGTTTCTTCCTTCAAATGATTGGCAACTGGTGAATGAAGGGAAAAGGAAAAAAGTAAGTTATCTTTATGCCTTTCAAAGCTTATGCCTTGGTCGGAAATTAGGTCTATTTTTGTTTGATGCTTATTTTTAGATAATCCTTTTTTAATACTAGCAAGTGTCTCTTCTCGACTAAAAATACCAATCTCATCGATAAATTTTTTAATGGATTTAGTATGAATAATATCTAATTGCCAAGCAGCTCGATACTTATCTATGGATACTATATAAATCTTTTTCAGCGCAGCAATAATACCAAATCTGAGTAAAAGATGCTGTATTTGCCTGGCTAAGACTTCGCTAACTGTATTGTATCTTAATTGCGCCCGATCGCTGTCGATAGATTCGATCCATTCAGCCGTAGCAAAGAGACGATTGAGGAATAGAGATATTTGGGCGCGAGTTAATTTAAAAACAATCGCAGGAATAGAAAAATTATTTTCATCAATACCTAATGATTTTAACCAGGATAATAGTCTATTTATAAGTAAATCCTCTTCCTTCGGAGGAAAAGCATAAGGTAAGTTATCGGCAAGGATTGAGTCTCCTTTTGATAATTCCCTTCTGCCCTCTGTCTCCTGCCTCCTGCCTTCTTCAATAGCCTCTAAATTAGAAAAAACATCTAATTGTTTCTGCTGTTCTTGTCGATCGATAATTTCTTTCTTACTTGACTTAATTGCTGCAGCAATAAAATCTTGGAATAACTTATGATCGTTTTTAATACAGTCTGGTATTACACTATTTGTTAAACTCTCACAGCTCAGGAAATAGCCTAATAATTTAACTTGACATTCATCGATAGTTTCTTTGCCAAACACATCTATTTTGCCAGGAACAGCAATTTTGACTCCTGGTTGAAGTTGGGAAAGTCGCCGCCATCCCCCAATAGTGAGATAAGGGTGCGTAATGGTTGTTTCGATCGACCTTCCCAAACGGGTTGTCACCCGAAAGACTGGCTTCACTCCATCATCGACAAAGGCAGATGGTTCGGTAAAGTCAAATTGCCAGTTATTTTTGAGGGTTAATAATTGAGCGCGACGGCGCTGACAGATCTGCTCAATGGTTGTTAGGCTACCGTCAGCTAAGACTATCTCTGAACTAGCTGCAATGCACTTCCCCATAGATGGTCTACCAGCAACAATAATCAGGTCGGAACGCTGAAAACCGCTAGTCATAGCATCTAAATCGTAGAAATTAGATTCAATACCAGGAAGTGCGGTGTTTTCGTACAGTTGTTCAATGTTGTTAAAAGTCTGTGCTATGGTATCCGAAATTGGTACTAAGCCTTGCTGGGGGCGATTTTGAGTCAGGCTAAAGATTGTTTGTTCCGATCGATCTAAAACTGTTTCTAAGTCTGTAGCAGTGTCGTAACCGAATTCGGCAATTTGGTGACCTGCGCCGATTAACTGGCGGCGTTGATACTTGTCCATCACCAACTCTGCATAGCGATCGATGTTCACTGCTGAGATAGTGCGACTGACTAATCTAGCTAAAGCAGCAGTACCCCCTATTTTTTCTAGCAAATCGCGATCTGCAAGCCAAGTTGTTACTGTCATTAAGTCAGTTGGTTTTCCCTGAGAATTAAGAGCGATCGCTGCTTCATAGATATCTCGATGAGCTTTGACATAAAATGCTTCTGGTTCAATTAAATCGATAATTCTACCCAGAGCATCTGGATCGAGTAAAATACCGCCGAGAATTGACTCCTCAGCATCAATATTTTGTGGGGGAAGAGAATTGCTATCAACTTGAGCTGAAAATTCCGTCATTGAAGCTAGAGATACTACTTATATGATTTATCCTAACCATTGAATGAGATGCTGTTAGCTGTTAGTAGCAATCAACAATTAGCTTCCCTCACCGATAGCCACTTCAAAGAGATTGCCAAGATTCTCCAAAACTTTCGCTATAGAAAACTTGCTCAATGCCAAAGCGTCCGCCATACTTCTTCCAAGGCTCAGCAGCGTATCCCATAGCTAACAAGCAGCACACATCTACCTGATCGGGAATATTAAAAGCTTCTTTATTCCCCTCTTTTACTCCCAACCTAATTATCTATTGGGGAGTGCAATGTCTAGAGCAACAACAGCAAGAAAATTAAGATATTCCAGAAATCTGCTGAATAACTCGAGGGCGATCGCAAACTAAAAGGAAACATCCAGTAATTGTAAATAAAGCAAATTACTCACCCTTCGAAGCTCTCAAGCTATTCAAATAACTATGGCAAAGGTTCTCGTATCCGATCCGATCGACAAAGCAGGAATTGAAATTATCTCTCAAGTTGCTCAAGTTGACGAGAAAACTAAGCTTCCTCTGGAAGAACTAATCAGAATTATTCCTGAATACGATGCTTTGATGGTCCGCTCTGGGACTAAAGTAACTAAAGAAGTCATCGAAGCTGCTAGCCAACTGAAAATTATCGGACGTGCAGGAGTAGGAGTAGACAATATCGACGTAGCGGCGGCAACTCGCCAAGGGATTGTTGTGGTTAACTCCCCCGAAGGCAATACGATCGCGGCAGCAGAACACGCCGTAGCCATGATGCTGTCCCTGTCTCGTCACATCCCCGATGCCAACCAATCACTCAAAAACGAAAAATGGGATCGCAAGCGTTTTATGGGTTCCGAAGTTTACAAAAAAACTTTGGGCGTAGTTGGTTTGGGCAAAATTGGTTCTCACGTAGCGACAGTAGGTCGTTCTCTGGGGATGAAAATACTTGCCTACGACCCATTTATCTCTAGAGAAAGGGCAGAACAACTCGGCTGCTCCCTTGTAGACTTGGATTTGCTTTACAGAGAAGCCGATTACATCAGCCTGCACGTTCCCAAAACGCCAGAAACCACCCACCTCATCAATGCTGAAGCTCTCAGCAAAATGAAACCCACCACCCGCGTGATCAACTGCGCCCGTGGCGGGATTGTGGACGAAAAGGCATTGGTAGAAGCGCTCAAAGCAGGAAAAATTGCTGGCGCAGCCATAGATGTTTTTGAAACAGAACCTCTCGGAGAATCAGAACTGCGAGATTTAGGTCCGAACGTAATTCTCACTCCTCATCTGGGTGCTTCCACAGCAGAAGCTCAGGTCAACGTAGCTATTGACGTAGCCGAGCAAATACGAGATGTGCTCTTAGGACTTCCGGCCCGTTCGGCAGTAAATATCCCCGGACTGAACCCGGATGTAATGGAGAAGCTCCGACCTTTCTTAAAACTAGCCGAAACCCTGGGCAACTTGGTCGGTCAACTAGCAGGGGGAAGAATCGACCTGTTAGAGGTGCGACTACAAGGAGAATTAGCTAATATCGAAGGCCAGCCGATCGTGGTAGCTTCTCTCAAAGGACTGCTATCACCAGCTTTGCGAGAGCGAGTTAATTACGTTAATGCCTTGATTGAGGCAAAAGAAAGAGGCATACGCGTCATTGAAACCAAAGATGCTTCCATTCGCGATTATTCTGGCTCTCTCCATCTAGAAGCGCGGGGTTCTGTAGGCAAACATTCAGTTAGTGGAGCCTTATTGAGTCACGGTGAGATTCGCATCACCGATCTAGACGATTTTCCGATCAATGTACCCCCCAGCAACTATATGTTATTTACCCTGCACCGAGATATGCCCGGAATTATCGGGAAAATAGGTTCTTTACTGGGTAGTTTTAATGTCAACATCGCTAGCATGCAGGTAGGGAGGAAAATTGTCCGAGGCGAGGCAGTGATGGTACTTAGCCTAGACGATCCTCTGCCAGATGGACTTTTATCAGAAATTACCAAAGTTTCTGGTATTCGAGACGCATATACGGTGAAACTGTAATAAAGTAAATCTAATAACCGCGTCAAGCCACAGTCCAACATACCAGGACCTCGCAATGTCAAATAGCTGGTGGGAACTTAGAATTTTCTGCGACCCAATCCAAGAAGAGTCAGTTTATTGGCGACTGGAAGATTGGGGTAGTAGTAGAACAGCTATCGAGGTCAAGGGAAACTATTGCCTAATCCGCACTTATATTCCCGAAAATATGGCGCAGTTTTCCGATTTCAAAGCTTTGGCAGCCAAATTATGTCAAGATGCTCTTGAGATCGAACTGTCGCCACCTAAAATCGAATGGAAGTTAATCCAGGAAGAAGAC
>JBFRWL010000423.1:0-11629 GCA_051439565.1 Prochloraceae cyanobacterium | reverse complement strand
AGTTAAATCGTCATTGATTCGCCAGACATTTGCTGTCTGTTGAACTTGCTGTTGAAGTTGCTCCTGGTTAACCCCGATTAGGGTAGCGAGAGCACCTAATGGGGCAGACTCCATCAATTCGCCCCGACACTTCATGAGGCGCAAGCCTGTTTCAAAATCAAATACTTTTGCCGCATAGAGAGCCATATATTCTCCCAAACTGTAGCCAGCTACCAAATTGGGCTTGTATCCTTGTTCTCTCATTAGGTCGATAAGAATGCTCAAAACTACGTAGAGACAGGGCTGAACATAAAGGGTACGGGATAATTTAGCTTCGCTTTGACAAGATTCAAGAACAGACCAGCCTAAAAGTTTCTCGGCTCGATCAAATCTCTTTTTAGCCAGAGGTATTTTCAATAAATCTAATCCCATCCCAACTTTTTGACTTCCCTGTCCCGGAAATATCCAAGCTATAGTATTTCCGCGCTGTGTTTGAAGCTTAAAAATATGATTATTCATCTTTTTGTTAGTAGCAAGATTATTGTCTAATTTGTAACTCTTGACTGCTATTTTATCTTCGGTAAATGGAGTGAGTTAACCGCTATTTTGCGGAAAAATACTTGTTAATTTAAAGCTGATATAAAGGAAATATTTTTTTTTTATAAAGCAAAGATTATAGAAAAATAAAATTGTATAATAGCCAGACTGATTCTGAATTTAGTTGCTTTATAATTCAATTTAAACTGTATTAATAAATAAGCATTTTGGCTGTGTTAATAGCTGTAAAAGCTGACATAAACTTAGAGAAAAAGATTGTTTTTTTTTATTGATTCAGAGTAATTTTTTTTGAAAATAGTGATGTTATTAACTAATAAAGATTTATCTATAGTTTTAGAGAAGCAGTTGGCAGAATTATCCTCAGATACTAAGCCTTTAAGCAATAGCAAAGCTATGGGAAAGATTCTTGAGGCTATTGGCGAAGCTTTGGACTGGCAAGTAGGAGCATTATGGATTGTAGACAAAAACTTTAATTTGTTGAAATGCAAGGAAGTTTGGCAAACACAGCTCCAGCAAGTTCAAGAGTTTACCTTAATTACCCGCCAACTTACCTTAACTCCAGGCTGCGATTTACCAGGCTATGTATGGCAGAGCCAAGAGTTAGGGTGGGTGACGGATCTTAGTAAAGATAGAAATTCTCCTCGAAGACTGCAAGCAGTTGAAGTAGGCTTAAAAGGAGGATTTTGTCTACCTCTTAAAAATGATGCTGAAGTAGTTGGCGTACTTGAATTTTTTAGCTACAACACTTTTAACCCCGACAAAATTTTGCTAGAAACAATAACTGAGCTTAGTATTACCATTTCTGAAAGCTTGAAATCGATTTTTGATCGCGTAGATGAAGATCTAATATTTGCCGATAAAAATAATAATTTAGCCTTAGTTAAGTCTGCCGCCGAACCAATGTTAGTCAATCAAGAGAATATCTTGTTTTCTCAGGATAGGTTGACTGGCTTAGCTAATAGAGAGCTATTCTTGAAGCATTTAAGTAATGCAGTCACACGGACACAACAGCAAAAAGAGTATTTCTTTGCCGTTCTCTTATTAAATCTGGATCGTTTTAAGGTTATTAATCATACCCTTGGATATGCCATAGGAGACCAACTTCTAATCGCAGTTGCTCGAAAAATAGAAACTTGTCTTCGCTCTGAAGATATAATTGCACGTCTAGGAGATGATGAATTTGCCATCCTGCTGGAAAATATGAAAGCTCCTAATTGTGCGGTAAATATTGCTGAACGAATTGGTAAGGAACTGACATCCCCTTTTAATCTCAACGGACATAAAGTTTTCGCTAATGCCAGTATTGGGATTGCCCTCAGTACGACAAATTATGACCGACCAGAAGAGATTTTGCGACAGGCTGATACAGCAATGTCTCATGCCAAGATGCTTGGTAAGGCAGGTTATCAGATATTTAACGATCTCATCCATCTCCCTACCATCGAGCTTTTAAAACTAGAGAATGAACTGCAACGAGCAATTGAGCGTCAAGAGCTTAAGTTGCACTATCAACCGATTGTGTCGCTGCAAACTAGAAGAATAACTGGTTTTGAGGTTCTCGTGCGTTGGCAACATCCAGAGCGCGGTCTGATAGCTCCCTCGGAGTTTATTACCTTAGCAGAAGAGACGGGATTGATTATTCCTCTCGGTACGTGGGTGCTTCGTGAGGCTTGTCGTCAGATAAGGCTCTGGCAAGTACAATTTCCCGATTTTCCTCTTTTTCTTAGCGTGAATGTATCGGCCAAGGAGCTCTCACAAGTTAGCTTTATTGAACAGGTCAAACAAATTGTACGGGAGACTGGTCTCGACCCTCATAGTTTGAAGTTGGAGTTTACTGAAAGCATATTGCTGGAAAATACTGAATCTGTAATTACTGCATTTAAGGAACTGCAAGATATAGGTATCCAGTTTTCTCTAGATGACTTTGGCACAGGATATTCATGCTTGAGTTATCTGCACCAATTTCCCTTCAATACCTTAAAGATCGATCGCTCTTTTATCGAGAGTATAAATCTGAGTAGTGAAAAACTAGGAATTGTGCGGACAATTGTGACGCTGGCGGCAAATCTAGGGATGGATGTGGTCGCAGAAGGGATAGAACAAGGTAACCAACTGGCTCAGCTAAAAGTATTGAAATGCCAATACGGTCAGGGATATTTTTTCTCCAAACCATTAGATAGCAAAGCAGCAGAGGCTTTAATGGTAGCTCAATTTGTCGATGGAGATCAAGTAAACACTGATAATCCAAAGGTAATTCTGGAAGAAAAACTCTCCAGAGAACAACTTCTGGTACACATTGAAAAACTGTCCCAGGAACTTGAAGATTTGAAACAGGAAAGGACAGACTTAGAAATTTTGCTCGAAACCACTACTGAACACGCAGAGATAGTTGAATCGGAGTTGCAAAAGGAAATTAATAATTATCAGCAAGCAGAGGCTTGTTTACTGGTTGTCAACAAGGAACTAGAATCCCTCTCGTTATTGGATAGTTTAACTCAAGTAGCTAATCGACGCTACTTTGACGATTACCTAAATCAAGAGTGGCAAACGCTGGCAGCCAAAGAAAGACCTTTGTCTTTAATCTTAGCCGATGTAGATTACTTCAAGCGTTACAATGACGAATATGGTCACCAACAGGGAGATGATTGTTTAATTCAGGTTGCTCAAGCCATGAGCCGACCTGTCAAGCCGCAAGCAGATTTAGTAGCGCGTTACGGCGGAGAAGAGTTTGCAGTAATTCTTCCTAATAGTGGTGCTGAGGGGGCTCTCAAAATAGCTGAAGCTATCCGCTGGGAGTTGAAGAAGCTCAAAATTCCCCACGCCCAATCTTCGGTGAGTGCCTATGTTACCCTAAGCTTGGGAGTCGTGAGCATGATTCCAACTACAGAAGATTCGATTAAAAGACTAATTGCTTTGGCTGATAAAGCACTCTATGAAGCTAAAAACCAGGGACGCGATCGCTTTATTCTCTTCTCCAGCTAAAAGTTCTCCAAGACTATCTCGAACAATTCTCTTAAGACTTTTGACATAATAGTGGGAGAAGGTAAATTGTACAGAGGTCTTGTTTGTCTAGCTTGTTTGCCGAGGGCAGTTGGAATCCAGAAGAATTAGATAATGCCATTCTCGCTTTTGAAAAAATTCAGGAGGAACTGAATTATCAACAAGCGCGAGAATCTCTACGAGACTTGGTCAACCAAATCGATCTAACTGGAGAAGAACAAGCAGGTTTAGAGTCAGAAATAGACCGCCTCGCCGCTATGCTGGACAAGTTAGAAAAATCTGTAGTTCAGATTGCTGCCTTTGGTATGGTAGGAAGGGGCAAATCTTCGGTTCTCAATGCTCTTATCGGTCAAGAAGTATTTAAAGCTGGTCCCTTACACGGCGTTACCCGTACAGCAGAAAAGTTTAACTGGCAATTAACTCAGGAAACTATTGCCGATAGCGATCGACAGGTGCAGCGAATTGCTTTACCAGGGAAAGGTAATTCTCAGATTCAGTTGGTAGATACTCCTGGTATTGACGAAGTAGATGGAGAAACTCGCGAGGCTTTAGCGCGTCAGATTGCCAAACAGGTAGACCTAATTTTATTTATTATTGCTGGAGACTTAACAAAAGTTGAATATAGTGCTCTATCTCAGTTGCGAGAAGTTGGGAAACCGATGTTACTGGTGTTTAACAAAATTGACCAGTATCCCGAAGCAGACCGCGTAGCGGTTTATCGCAAAATTAGAGATGAGCGAGTGCGTCAGTTACTTTCAACTGATGAAATTGTGATGGTTGCTGCTTCACCGTTAGTAGCGCAGGCGGTGCGGCGATCGGATGGCACTCTGAAGATAGAACGTCGTCGAGTCAAACCCCAGATCGAGGAATTAAAGCTAAAAATTCTCGAGATTTTGCACCGAGAGGGTAAGTCTCTAGTTGCCTTAAATACAATGCTTTATGCTGATGAGGTTAACGAACAATTGGTGCGGCGAAAAATGGCGATTAGGGAAGAAACTGCTAACCAGTTGATTCGCAAAGGGGTGAGTGTCAAAGCTTTGGCGATCGCTCTGAATCCAGTTACTGTTATCGACTTATTTACTGGTGCAGCGATCGATGTTGCTATGATTGTAGCTCTATCTCGTCTCTATGGAATTTCCATGACCCAACAAGCGGCACTCGGCTTGCTGCAAAAAATTGGAGTTAGTATGGGGGGAATTAGTGCTAGTGAAATATTAGCCTATTTAGGTTTGAGTTCCCTCAAAGGTCTTTTAGGTCTTTCTGCACCTGTAACAGGAGGAGTATCTTTAGCACCTTACCTATCTGTTGCCATTACTCAAGCAGGGGTGGCTGGTTTATTTTCCTACGCGATCGGACAAGTAACGAAGACTTATTTAGCCAATGGTGCATCTTGGGGACCAGATGGACCTAAAACAGTGGTTAAGAAGATTTTAGATTCCTTAGATGAAGCCTCGATTCTCAATCGCATTAAGTCAGAATTAAGTGCCAAACTTACTCAAAAGCATTAATGAGATAATAAATAGGTAAAAGTGTACTTGGGTTCGGACATTTTCTTTTGCCTATTCTCTGTTCCCTTTTAAGCAAAAAATGAGGTCTTAAACTATATGCTTTATGCTCAAAACAAAGAACAAATCTGTGAGGCAAAAGTTTTTATTAAGATAATTTCATTAGAAAATTGTCCGCCAGAATTTTCTCTTGATATAACTAAAGCTACCAATCCTCAAAATAAAGTAGAAAATAGAGACTTCATAGCATTAGATGATTTACAAAACAGGCTGAAAAGAGAATTCGCTCTTGATGGAATTAACTATCATTATAAAAGAAGCGACAAGCAATATGAATTAGACGAACATAACTGTGATTTTGAGGAAGCAATTATAGCACTAGCTTGTGCTTCTGAAGAAATAAAATATTCAATTTATGCAAAAGATAAAGTAGGAAAATTATGGGAAGATCTTAGTAAGCCTCCATATACAGACCTTTTTCATAGTAAAATTAAAGCTCAGGAACTTTGGCGCATGATTAAAATATCACGAGCTTTAGACCAAAAAATACCTCAAGTATTTAGTAATTGCACTGATAATAAACAGGCAATTTATTTTCATGGTAAGAAGTTTATTCTTCATATGTTATTTGTTTATATTGGCAAAAATAATTTATTAATTAATGACGATAGTTTTGAAGATTACTATAATAATGAGCTAGATTCAACAATAGATAAAATTATTTATCATACAGTTAAAATAGTTAATGAAAAGTCCAAAAATAATGGTGGAGCTACTTATCATTTTTTTAGAAAATCAGATAATCACAAACAGCTTAAACAAGAAATCTTAAGAAAACATCCTGTTTAATCAATATTATCTATTGGGTCAGTATAACTAAAGTCATCGCTGTACTCTACCTCGTAGTTCCCATATTGCTTGCCTTTCATGTTTACAACCATCGAACGCAAACGTTCCATCAGTTCGTTTGCTGGTTCTTTATCTACTCCTTCGTAGTCGTGACGGGAATAGAAGTTGCGTCCGTAGCTTTGCCAGTATTGGCGAACGATGTTTTCTACTGATTCCGATCGCAACGTTTCTCAAATATATCGCGGGCGTAGGGTCCAGTTAACGCATGTAAGAAGTCCACGCAGATCCCGAATTTCCCAGAAGTGAGGAGTGGAGTGAAGAGTTAGCTGTTTGCTGTTTCACCCCCTCACCCTCTTCACCTCTATCATTACCATTACCAGATACACCGGGATTTATCCCCTAATATATCTCCGCATCAATTTGATTTATAGGAATAAAAGACTCTCCTGGTAATAGAATTGGTTTTTGACGAAAGACTAATTGACCTCGATAGGTATCGCGATCAACAGCTACACCAACAGGAAATTTAGTTATTCTGCAGTGTAATTTGCAATAGGTCTGATAAATTTGTCGCGCTGCTTTCATTAACATCGGATCTAATAATCCTGGAAAATCTACTTCCTCTATTTGCCTATCTAGGGTTCTGGACATCATCGATCGCCTCCTCTCACCAATGCGTAAAGCTAGACTTTAATCTATATACTGTATTGTTGACAAGAACAAGTTTAAGTTTTATTTAGATTGTAAAACTTCGATTAGAGCCTCTCCCATAGCCCGACAGCCCAACTGATTCATTCCTGGAGACATAATATCCCCCGTACGATCGCCTCGATCTAATACTTGACTTACTGCTTTTTCTATGCTATTCGCTGCCTGAGGTCGATCTAAACCATAGCGCAGCATCATCGCCGCACTTAATACCATCGCTAGGGGATTTGCCTTGTCTTGTCCGGCAATATCAGGTGCGGAACCGTGAACGGGTTCAAACAATCCGGGACTATCAGCGCCTAAACTAGCAGAAGGCAACATACCAATACTACCAGTGAGCATGGCGGCAGCATCGGAGAGAATATCGCCAAACATATTGCCCGTCACAATAGTATCAAATTGCTTGGGGGCGCGGACTAGCTGCATAGCGGCATTGTCTACGTACATATGAGATAGTTCTACATCCTGGTAGTGCTCAGCCATATTGGTAACGCGATCGCGCCACAATTGAGAGACATCTAACACGTTTGCTTTGTCCACTGAGCATAGCTTACCCTGGCGTTTCCTAGCTGTTTCTAATCCTACCTTAGCAATGCGGTCTATCTCTGCTTCAGTATAAGCCATAGTATTTACGCCCCGTTTTTCTCCCGTCTCGGTAGCAAAAATACCTTTAGGTTGACCGAAATAGATGCCGCCAGTTAGTTCTCGCACTACCATAATATCTACACCCTCAACTACCTCTCGTTTGAGAGTGGAGGCATCAATTAATTGCGCAAAGATAGTCGCTGGTCGCAAATTAGCAAATAAGTTTAATCCTGCCCTTAATCCTAATAATCCTGTTTCTGGGCGTTGTTGGCGAGGTAGATTATCCCATTTGTAACCGCCGATCGCTGCTAGCAGCACTGCATCGCTGCGGCGACATATCTGGAGAGTTTCAGCAGGTAAAGGTTCCCCTGTAGCATCAATAGCAGCACCGCCAACCAGTGCTTCTTGAAATTCAAATTGGAGCTCGAATTGCTTGCCAATAACTTTGAGTAATTCTACAGTCACTGACATAATTTCGGGGCCAATGCCATCGCCAGGAAGTAGGGTAATGCGGTATTGCCCAGTCATAATTTTTTTAGTCTGTCGGTAATTTATTGCCGATTAATCATCATATCGAGCAACTGTAACGACTAGGCAGTATTCTTAGTTCTTTGAGCTAATAGCATTCCAGCACTCCAGCACTCCAGCACCCCAGCATTATTTGTAGCTTTTTTTTAAGAAATAGTGTGCTATTTAGGATTATTATTAGATTTTTTTGGTTAACTTGCTGAGTCAACAGTTTTAGAATCTCGACAATTTCTCCTTGGCGTTGGTCAGTTTGTGCTAATCGGACCAAAACTAGCGAAGCTGGCATGAGGCGCAGTCTAGCTCGAAATGCTTGCCCTGTAAGCGTTCCAGAACTGATATTTTGCGCTCGCTAAATAGGGTAAATTTTGCAGCTTCTGGATAGTTCCTGGAAAATCTTGTTGATTATCCCCCCGGACTTAAAAGTTTAAAACTAATGACAGGTATGACTTTTAGCGATTAGAACCGTATAAAGACTAACAGAGCTTTAAGCACTAAAAGCTGCCAAAATATTTCAAAATGTTACAGATTGTCACTAATAGCAGCTTCACCAGTTTTGGTCCAACAAGGGAGAAAATTTAATTACACTTATCGGTCAAATCAATCTTGACAAAGTACTAGAGGCCGCTGCGAATACGCCCTAGTTAATAATTAAGGAACGATCGGAGGCAATAGATAACTCTTGTTGCAATTCTCCTACATAAATTCCCAGAGATTGGGCTGTTTGCACTAAATGACCTCGCGGATTAACCAATACCGGACTCCGCTGCAACACCTCTTCCAAAGGAACGCTTATTGGTTGACCATTTTGCCAGGCAACCATTCGATCGTGTTTGTCTTCAGCTAACAAATCTACAGCAGTTTTGCCTAATGCTGTTGCCACAATCCGATCTAACGCCGAGGGAAGTCCGCCGCGCTGTACGTGTCCTAAAATTGTCACTCTGGTTTCCAGAGAATTATTGCTCCCGTGAGAAACTTGCTCGGCAATATACTGGCTAATCCCCCGCAACCGCTCTTGACCGAGAGAATCAATATAAGTACTGGGCTTTCCCTCTTCTGTAGTCACTCCCTCAGCCACAACCAAGATGGCAAACATACGTCCTCGCGCTTGCCGCAGCTCACTGATTTTTGCACAAATAGCAGCGATCGAATAGGGGATTTCTGGAATTAAGATAATATCTGCCCCCCCAGCAATGCCAGAATGCAGCGCTAAATGTCCTGCCGATCGCCCCATAACTTCTACAACCATCACTCGATCGTGACTAGCAGCCGTAAAAGTCAAGCGATTTAAAGCTTCGGTAATAGTATTAACAGTAGTATCAAACCCAATCGATCTTTCTGTGAGGGCAACGTCATTATCAATCGTTTTAGGAAGGCTGACCAATTTCCAGTTGCCTTGTCGTGCTAATTGACGCAGAATAGCAAGACTCCCATCTCCACCTGTGACAATCAGACCATCTAGTCCTAAGTACTGATAACCAGCGATAATTTCGTCAGCACGCTCTAAAGTATCGCCTCTGTTGATGCTGCCTAAAATTGTTCCCCCCACCGAAAGTAAAGAATCGATCCCATGTACGGATAAATTTTCAAGATTTAAAGGAAGTATCTGACGTTCCAGTAAACCCTTAGTACCATAAGGAATGCCCACAACTTCCCAACCATGGGTGAGCATGGCATGGCTAACTACTGCACGGATCGCGCAGTTGAGTCCCGGACAATCACCACCGCTGGTTAAAATACCAATTCGTCGCCTGACCATAAAACTTATTCTCTAAACTTCATCGCCATGCAGTACGCACGCCACCCGAAAACCGATATTGCTCAGACGGTTGTCTCGCCTATCAATATGATAGCGATAAGCCGATCGGCAACTCTGAGGATTGTAGCCCCAGGCACCGCCGCGTACTGGAGAACGATTTTTATTACCAAGTTTTGTCGTCCAAGCAATGCCATTAGTTGGTGCATCTTCATAATTAGGATGCCAAACGTCGGCGCACCACTCCCAAACATTACCATGAGTATCGTACAAACCAAAAGCATTAGGTGGAAAAATACCTACAGGAGTAGTCTGTTGCCGATACTCTCCTTTAGTTTCAGATGCATAAGTATATCTTCCATCATAGTTGGCAAGGTCGCTAGTAATGGTCAGACCAAAATAAAAAGGCGTAAGTGAACAGTGAAGACAAGGATTTGAGCTTTTTGTATTAATAAAAAATATTTTTTATCTCTCCAGGTACTTTTGAGAAATGGTATTACTCGTGTTTTACCATTTTGAGTTGCGCTCAAAGTGTCAAGGGAAAAAAGTCTTCATAATTCAGAGGCGATCGATAACTGATTGGGAATAACTTTCTCTCAAGAGTTTAATGCAGGAGAATTTCACTAGTAAATGCCCATAAAACTAGAGGAAGCGTAACAAAACTCATCAGAGTAGAAATCATGACCGTCCGCGCCACCCAAGCAGCATCTCCTCCAAACTCAGTGACTAAGACAAAAGTATTAACTGCTGTAGGCATTGCACTTTGCAAAACTAATACCTGCAAATCTAGTCCTTCTAAACTCAAAGTACGACCAACCAAGTAAGCAATTAGGGGTGCAACTAGCAATCGCATCATAGCAGCCAAAGCTTCTTGTATTCCTATCTGAAAGCGAGTCTTAGCTAGTTGCATGCCCAGAATAATCAGAGCAACTGGGATAGCGGCTTTACCCAGTAATTGAATACTTTCATCGAACTTGAGAGGCAATTTAAGTGCGAATAAACGCAAGCTCAATCCTCCTACGATCGCCCACAATAGTGGCAGTCTTAAAGTTAAACTTATTCCAGTAGCTATACCACTTCCTTTTAGTAAGGCAGGCCCAAAACCAAACATTACAATACTAGCAGCAATCATGTAAACTACAGCTCTTTCCAGTCCTGCTGAACCTAGGGCAAAAGCAACTACCGGAAAACCCATATTGGCGTTGTTAGCAAACAAAGTGGTTGCCACTAGACTTCTTTGCACAGATGATGATAGCTTGAGAATCTGGCTCATTCCCCAAACTAGAAGGTAAAGTAACAAAGAAGTAATTGCGAATCCCAAAACCAACCCAGCAGTATTGCCAAAAGACAGAGTCGTGCGGTATAGACTGTGTAAAATCAAAGCGGGGGTGAGAATGTATAAGGTTAGCTGAGTGATGGTTTGACGCTCTAAGGTTAAAGTCTTATTGGCGATAAAACCAATTAGAATAATCAACCAAACCGAAAGTACAGCAGGTATAGCAGCAGTCATATAAGTAGTTGGACATAAATAAAAAGCACTGTCTAAACAATTGTAAATAAACCTTTAACCCTACTGCTGCCTTCTGTCCTCTCCCTCCTGTCTTGTCTCAACGATAACTTTTATTTTTGTCCAGGTACTTAGCAGTCTTATTGAGGTTGTGCATCAAAACGCGACTCAAAAGGCAACAGCCCATCTGACAACAGAATATTAAAAGATAAGAGCAATAGGGAATTGGTATAATTAGCACCTGAGGGTGTAGTTTTTTGTATTCAGCAAACCATCTTTGATAGAGAGGAGCCGGAAAACTAGCTCCTGCCCCGAGAAGAGACACAAACTTCTCGAAGCTAGGTGCGCGGATTGAAAAAACACTATCAAACCACAATTTTGCCATCCTCTCATCATTTTTATGACAGACCTTTTGCACGACTGATTAAGTCGATTGTTTTTGGGGAATTCGTTCGAGTTTGGTTTGTGAAGTCAAATCCTTTTTTTCCAGAGGTTGATTTCTAAAGTTAGGATATTGAGCATTTATTTGATGAGCTTTTTTGACGAGCGAGCGAAAGTTAAGGTTAGTTTGTTCGAGTTTGTTAAAAATCTCATCTGAACCGATAAGATGGGTTTTTGGTAACTTTTCTCCCATTTCTTTGAGAACTAAACCAATCG
>JBFRWL010000422.1:0-3552 GCA_051439565.1 Prochloraceae cyanobacterium | reverse complement strand
GTTTTGAGCGCAAGCAAGGCTTTGAAAATAGCAGTAGAAGTGGGGTTAGTCATGGGCACAATCCCAGCTACTATTCCCATTGGTTCAGCAATCTTTTGATTATTAAGCATAGCAACTTTAGCAGAATCTCAATCCAATCATCCTGTAGCGCGATCTATACTTGAAGCTTACGATAGGCTATATCTTAATTGCCGACAGAATCAAAGAAGATGCAGCTAGAGCGATCGCCTCCCTCAAACAAGCGGGAGTTAACGAAACTGTAATGCTAACAGAAGATAACCGAGTTACGGCCCAGAGCGTGGCGTGGCTAATCAACTTGGTTTAGATACCTATAAAGCTGAATTATTACCAGAAGATAAGCTGAAGCGATCGAGCAGTATCTGCGTAACTCGGATAAAAAAAGTAAAGTAGCTTTTGTCGGAGACGGAATTAATGATGCGCCTGTAATTGCTAGAGCCGATGTAGGTATAGCAATGGGAGCATTGGGTTCGGATGCAGCGATTGAAACCGCCGATGTGGTGTTAATGACCGATTCTCCTTCTAAGGTAGCAGAAGCAATGGGTATAGCTCGTAAGACTCACCAAATTGTCTGGCAGAATATTATTCTGGCAATGGTAGTTAAAGGAGTCTTTATTTTGTTGGGAGCATGGGGAATAGCTACTCTTTGGGAAGCGGTGTTTGCGGATGTGGGAGTAGCACTGTTGGCTATTTTTAATGCCACTAGGGTTTTGAAAGTAAGCTGAAGCCAGAAAAACAAAAATGGTTAATCTTTCTCAACATTGATGATATTTATTGCGTTGGCTTTATCCTTTAGCTAAGAGGAGACTTTTTATGGATTTTACCGGGAAAACCGTCTATCACTGTCACATTCTCGACCATGAAGATTTAGGCATGATGGGGACTCTGGAGATCCAAAAAACCAGTTAATCAATCATTAGATAGCGTTGACAAAAATGGAACCACTAGAGGTATTGATTTGAGGTTATTTAATCTATATAATTCTAGAAGAATGTTTATGGATCAAGAGTAGGACAAGATTGGTTAATCTTGACCGCTCTTTCTATTTTTTTTAGGAAGCCGTGTTTGCCGACAGACCCCAGCTACTTAGGCAGCTTAATAGTAAAGTTACTTCCCTTACCAATCTCACTTTGGACTTCAAGAGTGCCATGATGAGCTAAGGCGATCGCTCTAGCGATAGATAGGCCCAATCCAGAACCACCTTGACTTCTTGAACGAGCCTTATCCACTCGATAAAAGCGCTCGAAAATGCGTTTTTGTTCTATTTTAGAGAGTCCAATACCTGTATCTCGGACGCAAACGATGACATCGTTATGTTCTTCCTTGAGACTTAAGGTTACTTCACCGCCGGCTGGAGTATATTGAATAGCATTAGTAACTAAATTAGTAACCAGACAATATAATTGTTGGCGATTGCCGATTACTTCTACAGATGGAGAGCCTTTAATTTGGGAAGTGAGTTCAATCTCTGAAGCCATCGCTAGCGCGGCTAATTCTTCGACAACTTCAGCAATCAAGTTGGGCAGAGAAACTCGTTCTCCCTTAATTGGTCTGGAGGTGCTACAGCTTAATTCCCCGTCAATACGGCATAAGGTTAATAAATCTGCGACTAAATAAGATAGTCGCTTGTTCTGTCGGACGATTGTTTTTAGGGTATCTCGCGCTTTATTCTCAGTGAGAGTGGGCAACATGAGATTAGATTGAGCTGTTGCTTGAATTGCTGCTAAAGGAGTTCTCAATTCATGGGCGGCATCGGCAGTAAATTGCTGTATTTGGCGATAGGATTGATAGATGGGACGGATAGCTAACCCAGCTAACAACCAACTAGCAGCCATTACCAATAAGAGCACTAACGGAACTCCCAACAACAGTATCCACATCACATTAGCAACATAATTATCAAAATCTTGGAGACTTCTACCTACCTGGAGATAACCCCATTTTTGACCTTTTTGAGTGTGTAAAAGAAAAGAAACTTGCCGATAGCGAATACCTTCAGAATCAGTTAAGGTTTCCCACTGTTGTTGATTAGAAATTTGAGGTAAATTGGGCTGCATTCCGGCAACGGCGACTAAATCTTCAGAGAGAGCGAACAAGCGCAAAAAATATTGATCTTGCTGAATTGGCCCCAATCGATAGTGGTGAAGGTTATCTGAATGGTAACAGCCAGTTTCGACCAGACAAGTATTGGGGAATAAATGGCTGACTTCTGGTTCGAGTTTTCCTGGTTGTTTGAGAACGGGTAAAAGGCTGTCATGGAGAGTTGCCGCTACCGATTCTAATTCTTGATTGATAGTAATGCGATGGGCTTGGGCAAATGCCTCATAAACGCCCAAGGCGCAGAGTAAGAAAATCATACTGATTATCCCAGCATACCAGCTAGCTAATCGTCGGCGCGAGCGCGCGAAAAGTCGGTTGTGCTTCACATTTAAAAGTTAGCTACAAAAATCCAGATTCTGCTTAAGGCTGAAAACGATAACCCAATCCGTAAAGAGTTTCCAAGATCTTATCGCAACCGTATTTACTGAGTTTGCGTCGCAGCAAGCAGATTTGTGCTGCTACTACATTACTGGGAGGTTCCTTGCCAAATTCCCAGAGTTGCTCTAAAAGCTGCTCGCTAGTAACAATTTGGTTAGGGTGCTGTATAAAGTATTCCAAAATCTGAAACTCTTTTTTAGTCAGCAAGACCTGCTTTTCTCCTGATTCTTCTTGTAGCCAAAAAGTATTTGTACTATAGTCCAAGCTGAGATTGCCGACTTGTAATCGTTGCGCTCGTAATTGAGGAGTACGCCTCTGTAAAGCCCTCAATCTGGCCAAGAGTTCGGGCATATCAAAAGGCTTGCTCAAATAGTCATCAGCTCCGGCATCTAGCCCAGTTATTTTATCTTCCAAACTATCTTTAGCCGTTAGCATCAATATGGGTAAAGGTTGTTGTTGTTTTCTAATTCGTTTGATTAGTTCGACTCCTGATAATTCAGGTAACAGCCAGTCAAAAATTCCCAGATGATATTCTTTAAGCCCGTCCGCTAAATAATTCCAAGCCTCAAGACCATCTAATACCCAGTCCACGATGTAATTGTTTTGGTCTAAAGTCTGCTTGATAGCAGCCCCTAAATCTGGTTCATCTTCAACTAGCAAAATCCTCATCGGTTTTAATTGTTGACTATTGGGAGAGAAACAACTTTTTATCCTTACATAAGATTATTAAATTCGTATTAAATTCGCCAGAGCCAAGAGATTTAATACTGATTTAATAATCTTGTGTCATTCTTATTTGGTGTGGTTGCAGATAAAAAATCAAACTTGAGCATGAGTGCGAATTCGACAAAGAATCAAGGAGAAATGCCAGACGAGCGCGAGAATTTTCTCAATGATTCTCCCAATCATCACACCGCCGCCGAGGGGGATAGATCCCATCAGCTCCCAGAATCAAATCAATCCAGTTCCAACTCTTTTAGACCTGGTCAAGCTCTATTGGGACTAGGTATTTTCGCTCTGCTGACGGGAAATATTTTGCTCCTAACCAACCACCTG
>JBFRWL010000421.1:0-9186 GCA_051439565.1 Prochloraceae cyanobacterium | reverse complement strand
GTGTATAAGAGACAGATATCGAGATGGAAATTTAAGTTATTTTTTATTCTTAATTAGTTATTTGTAGGAACTTTCGCCAGACAAGAAGCGATTACTACAAGTTAATCAATTTCTCCAGAAAATTCAGTAATTTGACGGATAACTTTACCTTTAAATCAGAAGGATAATTGAAAAGCTTCTGATTCAATTTGACTTATAGACATCTTGATGTAAACAAAAAAATTGTCGTATGAGTGCTGTTACAAACATCCCAAGTACTGAACAGACTGGAGAATTGACTAGACAACTAGCTTCCCTACAGCAAAAGCAATTTAGCGGCAGGCTAGAAGTAAAATCTGCCGCTGGAGTTGTGTGGCAACTTTACCTTTGTTTAGGTAGACTAATTTGGGTTAATGGTGGAGAACATCCTCATCGATCTTGGCGCAGACACCTAACTAAATATTGTCCCCAAGCAAATCAGTTGCAATTGCAATTATCCCTTAAAGATTTAGAGCCATCGGAGTGTAACAACTATCAGTTTCTGACTAGCTGTGTGCAAAAGAAATTGGTCAAGCCACAACAGATAGCGGCACTAGTTAAAAATAAAGTTCAAGAACTTCTCTTCGACATCCTTCAACAGCAATCTTGCCAAAAGTTGAGCTATGCTATTGAGTCGGCAAAAACTTCTGCGACATTGGCATCGATGTCAAAAGTTCCACTAGCACTGATCGACCCCAAACAAGCGATCGAACAAACTCAAATCTCTTGGTCAGAATGGATTAAAGAAGGACTTGCTTTTTGGTCTCCGAATCTAGCACCATCTATAACTAATCCAAAGTCACTAGCAAAGCTGGTTCTCCCCAAAACCTACCAAAACTTAGTTAAGTTACTAGATGGTAAGAAAACTCTGCGAGATTTGGCATTTTTGCTAGATGAAGATGTCTTGAAGTTAACTTCTTTCTTATCTTCTTACGTGCATCAAGGGTTGTTGGAGTTAGTGGTAGTAAAGGATATAGTCAAGCCGACAAATTCAGTTCCAGCTAATTCTAATTCCCGACAGCAGCAGTTGAAGAGCGATCGGCATCGACCATTAATTGTTAGCATCGACGATCTGCCAGAAATTGGCAAATTGATGGGACAAATTTTTAAAAAAGCGGGCTATCGTTTTATTAGTATTCAAGATGGGTTACAAGCAGTTTCTCAACTAATTTCCTGTCAACCAGATTTAATTTTCTTGGACGTTGACATGCCGATCGTTAATGGCTACGAAATCTGTGCCCAAATACGACGGATTCCCGATTTGAAGGACATACCAGTGGTTGTGCTTACGGGTCATGATAGTATGATCGAGCGCTTAAGAGCCAAAATGGCCGGGACTTCTGATTTTCTTGCCAAACCAATAGATGCTTTCAATATCCTCGATACAGTCATGAAATTTGTTCCCTCTGTCTCCGAGAGAGAAAATAACTGAAATTTGCTTCTCTAGTTAGGGCTTGGGTAGCAAACCCTACTTAGGCGTTCTTATTTGGATGAGTTAACCAAGAGAAATCCTCCTGCTCCTAAACCGAGAAAATTAGGCAACCAAGCAGCCATAAATGGGGAGAGAACTCCCCAAATTCCCATAGAATTGCTAATAAATGAGAGTAAATAGTAGGAAAAGATTAAGACAATACAAATACCAAAACTAGTTGCTTTGCCTGTATTTTGAGGTTTGAGTCCTATAGCAGCCCCAACTAAAGCAAAGACGAGGCAAACAAAGGGGAAGGCAATTTTTGCTTGAATTTGGACTTGGAGTTGTCGAATTTTCTGGCGATCGCCACTCATTCGCAAGATATTCAAGTACTCTCGTGCTTGGAAAATATTCATTTCATCGTAGTCGCGACCTCTTTTGGCTAGATCTAGAGGTGCTTTAGATAGTTTTAGTTTTCGGCGTTCAAAGCGAATAATATTGCCATAAGTACCGTCAGCAGCAATTTCATACATGGTTCCGTTGTAAAAATCCCAAACATTTTCAGCGGCGTTCCAAGTAGCAGAAGCAGCGATAAAAATACGATCAATTCCCTTCTGGGAACGATCGATAATAGTCAAACCCTTCATTTGCTGACCGTCAAACTCTTTAGCGTAAAATAGGCGCGTTAGGACGCTTTTTTGGTTCCCGTCCGCTTCCTGAGTTTTTTTGTATTCGGGATAAATTATATTTCTTTCTTTAAAGGAGGGTTTTTGCTTATTGAAGGCTCGATCGAGAGTAACAGATGCTTGGTAGTTGCTCGCAGGAACGACTAAATCGTCGCAGATAAAGGTTAAGCCAACCACCAAGAGACTGAGAATTACACTGGGAATGACCATTCTATATGTGCTAACACCGCTGCTGCGCAAAGCAATTAATTCGCTGTCGCTAGCAAGGCGACTGTACCCCATTAAAGTTGCCAGGAGTACGGACATGGGGAAGGCTAAAACGAGATACTCCGGCATTTTCAAAAACAGTACTTTTAAAGCAATATCTAGGAGAAGTCCTGATTCTGTGACATCACGCACTAGCTGGAATAGAGCGCCAATTGCTAACCCCAAAGAGGTAAATAAACCCATGCCAAACAGGAAAGGTAGAATTAATTCCGCACTAATGTAGCGATCCATGACTGACAAGTCAGGAATTCGCAGCTTAAATAATTTAAATAGCTTAATTTTCATGTACTGATAAATAATATTGATTTAGTTAAATAGTTTATATTTTAAATTTATCTCCTAGATAGTATTTACGTACTAAAGAATTGTCGTAGAGTTCTTCAGAAGTTCCAGCGGCGAGAATTTCTCCATCGCGCATAATATAGGAGCGATCGGTAATTTCTAGAGTTTCTCGCACGTTATGATCGGTAATTAAGATACCTAAGTGGCGTTCCCGTAACTGGGCGATAATTTTTTGAATTTCCGAGACGGCGATCGGATCGACCCCAGCAAAGGGTTCGTCTAAAAGTAAAAATTTCGGTCCCTGTTTGCCAACAGCCAAAGCTCTGGCTATCTCTGTGCGTCGTCGTTCTCCCCCAGAAACTTGCGAACCTCTAGTTCGCGCTACTTTTTCGAGACGAAATTCTTGCAGTAATTGGCGCAAGCGCATTGTTCTTTGTCTGGGGGAGATCCCACTTTGCTCTAGTACTAGTTGGATATTTTCTCGCACGCTCAGGTTACGAAAAATACTAGCTTGTTGGGGAAGATAGCTAATACCTAAATGAGCCCGCTGATCGATTGCTAGTGAGGTAATATCCCATTCATTGAGCCAAACTCTACCTTCATTAGGCTTGATTAACCCCGTAGCAATATAAAAGGTGGTAGTTTTACCAGCTCCATTGGGACCGAGTAATCCGACAATTTCTCCCTGGGAAACTTTGATATTAACTCGGTTAACAACTAATCTTTTACCGTAGTATTTGTGAATATTTTCTAGGATGATAGTCACGATCGTTGCTCTAGAAAGCTTGCGACTTTATTATTGACTTTTAGCAGTTATTTTAAGGTGTCGGCGATATTATTACAGGTTCGGTCAAGGCATCGGGATCAGCAACAATGTAAGTTGATTCTACTTGCTGATTGGTTTTGGGCGTAGCGATAAAGCGTCCTTCATCGATTAGATAAGTCATTGTCTCGGCGCGAATACTATTGCCTTCTTGTAAAACGAAAACATTACCGCTGAGAACCAGACGGCGTTCGCGATCGAAATATTGAGCTTGAGCTGCTGTTGCTTGAATTTGTCGAGCTGGATAATTAACTCTGACGTTTCCCCTTGCTGTGAGTATTCCTAGTTCAAAGTTGGCTTCTTGGATATCGGCACTGAGAGTAATCATACCGCCATCTCCATCACTAGGAGTTTGAGCTTGTGCTTTTTTCTCGAAAGGATAGAGACCAATACTTCCTAGAGTTAATGCTGGAAGTAGCAAAAATAATCCTAAATGAAGTCTGAGATTAGTAGATAGATTAGATAAAGTCAAGGAGAGAGCGCGCATAATTTTTCATCTTACTTGATTCACTACAGCTCAATATCATTTAGTTAGTTCGCTGTCCTACATTCTCTGGCATAGTTAAAACTTATTGTGTTTGTTTGGTGACAATGATAATTCCACTTGACCAGTCTAGCTTGGTCAAAAGTAAATTGTGTCTGTCTTCTAACTCTGCAATCAATGCAGCAACTTTTAACTCGTGACCATCAGGCCAGTTTGGCTGTGGCAGCATATCATCAATGACATACAAACCACCAGGCTTGAGAGCGTGAAGTGCTGCTTCAAGATGAGTATACTTTCCTGCCCAAGTATCAGCAAAGATGAAATCGAACTGCTGCCTTATTGTTTCAATTTGCTCCACAAATGTTCCTGCATCCTCAAGATGGAAAGAAATTCGCCGATCGTCTCCTAAATATTTTTGAGCAATGGCAACTACCACACTATCATTTTCCACTGTGACAATTTTCGAGTTTATGTCCATACCATCAAGCAGCCAAGCTGTAGAAACACCAGTGCCAGTACCAAGTTCTAGAAAATTTCCAGTAGGTTTGCTAGCGGCTAAAGTTCTGAGCAAGGAACCTGTTAATGGCTCTGATGTCATTTGAAAGCCAATTTTGGTAGTTTCGGACAAAATCTTTTCTACAACGCTAGGAGGTTTGAGATTTATCTGGTCATTCATCGCTTGGCTGCTTTATCCAAACTTCTCTTTGATTGTCTTATCGATATTGCACAAATAACGCCTTAGACATAACCTAAAGCTGCCTAAATAGACGTTTAGTAAGCGCCCAAAGTTCTTAACCAAGGAGGTGTTAAGAGTCAATTCTAACTATTTTGGGCCACCCACTTCCAGGAACTTCGCCACTACTAATATCTGCGGTCTCTAGCTTCTGGGCAAATTCAGCAATTTTGTCTGGTTCGAGCTGTTGCAGCACCTCTAATAGTTCGCTGCTTTCGTTTAGTAGTTTAGTTACGTCAATATCTTCGTAGACTGGTGGATAATCGCTGATATTTTTGAGTCCCTCCCCTAACAAAATTACTGCACCTCGCCAGTTATGATTGCCTAGATGATAGCAACCAACAGCGATTTGCAGTACTCCTTGATAAAAAGTTTTTTCTGGCTCTGGAGATTCCATCCACAGAGCCTCTAAGGTGTCGTGACAGGCATAGAATTCTTGTTGGTTAAACTCCTCGACACCTTGCCAAAATTGTTGCGGTGGCATTACTAACCTCAAGAAGCCATGTTTTCTCGCACTTGTTTTATATACTCCAGGGAAATTTCTTGCTCCTCTCCGGCAAACTCATTATCTGGAGTGATAAACAACATACAATGACATTCCTTCCTCTCCCGCATAGGTACGCAGGGACAATTCCAGAAGGTATTTTTTACTTCTGCCTCTTTATCTTCATAGTGACGACAGGGACATAAAGGAGCGCCTAATTCTTCTTTGTGCTTTGCTAGTCCTTCAACCACTACTGCAGTTACCCCAAGATCGCTGCAAAAGTAAGTATTAGTACGCTTGGCATACTGCTCGGCAAAATTTTTCATCGCCTCCAGTATTTTATCACTGTCTGTTTTATCGGTGTTGGCTGAAGTCATAATACAAAGATATTAATCAATTAACTTTTCCTTACGATAATATTTTCTTGCAGTTTGTTCAATAAGAGACCTCGGTATTGACAGAGGGGGAGAGTGGGTGAGTGTGGGAAGTGTGGGGAGTGTGGGGAGAATAACAAACAGCAATCAACAATCAGCTAACAGCACTATGTTGCTGACTTGAAGTACTGAAGTTTAGACTAGAAGAGAGGAGTAAATTATTTATTCCCGTGAAATCTTTGCTATGGCAATCATTGAGGATTGCTGAAATCTGCTCTCATTGTTCGTTAGTTATTAGTACAAATGGCTAATGACAAATAACGAGTTAGGTAATGTTTGGCAACTTAAAGATAATGACTATAACTAGTTTTTATCTTTTACAGTTCTCCTATCTCAAAATTTGATTTGATATTCGGTGTCTTTTATGTTAAAAGGGTTAGTCTCGCTGCTTTTCCAGTCTAGTTGTCCTCTTTGCCAGCGTTGGACAAGCAATTGTATTTGTCAATACTGTCAAAGGCAAATAGAAGTTTGTAAATTAAAAAATAGCTGTCAACTTTGGCGAGGAGATTTGCCTGTATTTGTTTGGGGCTGCTATAAGGAACAACTAAAACAGACGATCGCCGCCTTGAAATATAAGAACAATCCTCAATTAGGAGAATTGATGGGATATTGGTTAGGCAAAGCTTGGTTAGATTCCCCTTTACATACTAAAGTAAAAAAAATCAGGGTAGTTCCCATTCCTATTCACCAGAAAAAATTAAACCACAGAGGTTTTAATCAAGCAGAGTTAATTGCACGGGGTTTTTGTCAGATAACGGGATACTCTTTGCAGCCAAGGGGTTTAGAACGAGTCCGAGAAACTCAAGCTATGTTTGGTTTAACACACGAGCAAAGAAAGCAAAATCTGGAGTTGGCTTTTGCTGTAGGTAAAGATTTTCAGTGCTCGCGATCGCGAGCGCCAGTACTGTTAATAGACGACATTTATACTACTGGTGCTACTGCAGCTGAAGCTGCCAAGATTATACGCTCTCGAGAAATTCCAGTATTGGGGATAGCGGTCTTATCTGCAGCCCCAGGAAGTTTGGCTCAAAAAAACTCCATCAAAATTCACAGAACGGGAATACTAAAAAGTATCAACTAGTCTTAGTTTAGCTAAGCTAGAGCTAAGTAACATTAACTGATGTAGACAATCTCAATAGTTCGATCGAGTCAAGTCTTATGATCAGCGTCACTCAATCTCACTATACCAACGAAGAAATTTCGGCTTGGTTGCGCGGTTTATTAACAATTGCTTGGGCAGACGGGGATTTTTCTCCTGAAGAACAGGATTTAATTACCCAAATTACCCAGGATGAATTAGCACCGGGGATTAAATTAGACTCCCTGGAACCTATCAGTCCAGAAGAATTAGCTAAAGTTTTAGCAGAAGACAAAGCCAAGGCAGAAAATTTCTTGAGGACAGGGGTTTTAGTAGCCATCGCCGATGGTGTTTACTCTGCTTCTGAGGCCAAACAGCTATACAAATTCAGCGATGCTCTGGGCTTAGAAGTAGAAGCTCTCAAGTCTCTGGAACATACTCTGTGTAAGCCAGATGACACACAACTAGAAGGTACAGGGACTTCTCCTAGCCAAGCTTTAGTCAGTCCTCCTCTTCCTCATCCAGATTTGTTGCAGCCAGTAAAAGAGTGGCTAGACAAGATGGAAATTGAAGACCCGCGACTAGCAAGATTTATCTGCAAAATGGTTCCTTCCCAATGTCCTTTTGAGAGGGATATCAAGCTGTTCGGTCAAAAAATTGTCCACATCCCCCCCCTGTGCAAGCTCAATCCCATTTACGATCAGTTGGTGGGTTTGCGCTTCCGTTCTTTATCCTATCTGGCTGACGAGTGTAAGGAAGACGTTTCTGAATACACTTAATTATCCCCCAAAATGTTGTTTGCTTTATGCAATTTATCGATCTAGCAGAAATTGAAGTCGAAGGAGGTAAAGGTGGTGATGGAATTGTAGCATTTCGCCGAGAAAAGTACGTTCCTGCTGGGGGACCGGCGGGAGGTAATGGAGGGCGGGGCGGTTCTGTAATTCTAGTGGCAGTCGAACGTCTGCAAACACTGCTAGATTTTAAATACGCTCGTCACTTTCAAGCTGAAAACGGCAAGCGAGGAGGACCTAATAATCGGACAGGGGCAGCAGGAAGCGATCGCCTGATTGAAGTTCCCTGCGGTACGGTAGTCTACGATACCGATACCGAAGAAGCGATTGGGGATTTGGTGAAGTCGGGACAAACTTTGTGCGTTGCTTCAGGAGGCAAGGGAGGCTTAGGCAACAAACATTTCTTAAGTAATCGCAACCGCGCTCCCGAACATGCCTTACCCGGACTGCCAGGAGAAATGCGAAGCTTGCGTTTAGAGCTGAAGTTACTAGCTGAGGTAGGCATTATTGGATTACCTAATGCTGGTAAGTCTACCTTAATTGCTTCCCTTTCTTCAGCTCGTCCCAAAATTGCTAATTATCCCTTCACTACCTTAGTCCCAAATTTGGGGGTAGTGCGCAAACCTACGGGGGATGGTACAGTGTTTGCTGATATTCCCGGCTTGATCGCAGGGGCACACGCAGGAGTGGGTTTGGGTCACGATTTTTTGCGCCACATCGAGCGAACTCGCTTGCTTTTGCACTTAATCGATCTCACTGCTGTTGACCCCATTGCCGACTATAAAACTATCCAACAGGAGTTGGAAGCTTACGGGCGAGGGCTAAGCGATCGACCTCAAATCTTAGCTCTCAACAAGCTAGATGCTGCTTCAGAAGCATCCCAGAAAGAGGCGATCGCGGAATTAACTAAACTTACCTCAGCTCCTATCTTTTCTATTTCAGCAGTGACGAGAATTGGACTAGAAACTCTACTACAAGAAGTCTGGACAGCCTTAGAGAAACAGACCAGTGAGATCGGCGCCTCATAGAAATCAGTTAAGTAGGTAGGTCAAATTAATTAGAAAATGGTTGAGAGAGAGGTCAGAGGTCAGAATTTAGAATTTAGAATTCAGAGGTAAAAACAAATAGCTAACAGCTAACTCCTCGTTTCGGTTTTATATTTATTTATGCCCACCTACTTAACGATGTAGTTACTAACCTTTACGAACTTAACGTTAGTGGTGAATCCTCTGGAGTTATTGAAGTCGATCCTCGCGCTTTAGACTCAACTCCTGAAAATACTACTGACAATAATTTCCGCAGTTCTTACCTCTTAGGCGTTCAAAGTTCCAGTCAAGGTCAAGTAATTTTAATCGAACCTACCTCAGAAACAGGTCCCCCACCAGCAGACACAATTAAACCGACTGTAAACTGCCTAACTCCTTCTAGTCAACGAGAATTAATTGCTACAGTAGAAAGTCTGCTTACAGGTACCGCAGATGGTCAATTAAATCTATTGAATCCAACAAACTTTGACTACGTATAAAGAAATACTGCAATCGATGGATTTAAAACTCTCTAAAATCGATTAAAGAATAAGTACGAGTGAGGAATCTTGGCGGCAAAGTCATAATTATTTGTCATCAAGTTAAATCCTTATCTCGTACTTCTAGCGGTATCTGTACCAACATTAAATAGAAATGTTGTTAGCTATCG
>JBFRWL010000420.1:0-6974 GCA_051439565.1 Prochloraceae cyanobacterium | reverse complement strand
CGATCGTCGCGCTTTACAAGTCCTACGGCTTCGTCCCCGAGCCGGTAATGATCTGGACTTCAGGGAACAACAACACACTGGCGACGTTTTTGATACTCTTTTTCACCTCAATGTTCCTGGGCGGTCTTTATCTCGATCGGGGAGCACTCGGCAAGATGAGAGTTATTCTCAAGTTGTCGGGTCAGGCACCCACGGATTTCATTTCCGTAGTGGGTTTCGGACCGACTTTGGTGAATATGGGTCTATGTGGGCTGATCGGTTTAGCTTACGTCCTTCTCGTCAGCGCCGATCTGAACGGACCGACTGTCGGGGGGATCTTGACGCTCGCAGGCTTTGGAGCCTTCGGTAAGCACCCCAAAAACATCACGCCGATCTTGATCGGTGTTTTCATCGGCTCGCTAGCAAAACCTTGGAACGCCAGCGAGGCGGCGATTGTCCTGGCGGCCTTGTTTGGGACTACGCTGGCTCCAATCGCGGGACAGTTCGGTTGGCATTGGGGAATCGTCGCCGGATTCATTCACTCCTCTGCCGCGCTCTCAGCTGGCATTGCTCTCGCCGGGCTCAATTTGTACAACAACGGTTTCGCTGCTGGCATGGTGGCTGCCGTACTGGCTCCGGTAATAATCGCCGTTACGTCGCGCGGGACCGATATCAACCAGCGTTAATGCTATCTTTCGCTCTACCAAAGCCCGAGAGAAAACCTGCACAAAGTCATAGTTGATTGGAGCTCCATTATCCTAAGCAACCGGAAGAGAAAAGCGAAAAGTACTGTCTTGTTCTAACTCGCTTTCTCCCTCGATTTGATCCCCTTGAAGTTCCACTAAACGGCGAGCGATCGCCAGTCCAATTCCTGTTCCCCCCGAGTAACGCGAACGGGAGTGAGCGGCTCGCCAAAAACGCTCGCCTGTTATTTGGCTGTGTGATCTTCAGGCGTACCTGCTTGGGCTCAGAATTCCTCTGAGTCTACGAGCAACTCATCAGAATCTGAGCAACAAAATTTTGAACGAGCGCGTCAGAAGCTTGAAAATGCCTCAAAAGAAGCGCAAGATGCTGTTGAGGCGGCAGTAAATGCCGCACAACAAAAGATTGATGCGGCCTTAGAAAAGGCGGAAAAAAAATTAGCTGAGAAAGCTAATTGGGGATGGCTTGGGTTACTTGGTTTAATCGGCTTGTTGGGGCTTAGGATTTTGATATAGTGTGTCAAAAATTGCATGGCTTCTAAGATTTTGACGGAGACGACATTCTTGCCTCTGATGCCTTGGTACCCAGATCGCAGTGCTTGAGTTTTTTCAGCAGATTTTGCATTTGGGGATCATTTTGAGCCAGCCGATAAACTAAGCAGCTCAGATACGCCGGACAAGATTGGCAAAACATAATTATGAGTTTATTTAGTTCATTAATCTTAAGATATTGCCATGTCTATAAATTAAACTCGCTCGCTCATATAACTTAAAGTTTTAATTAATATAAATTTTCCTTATTCAATTAGGGCGTGGTTTATTAGTTATGGGCAAGCTCTGCAAACAAAAATAGCTATGACTAACAGAACTCATATATCTACTAGGGCAGACTATGATTGAGGTCATTGGTCCGGGGGCTTTGAAGGCAACGTGAGTTCGACCAAAGCATAAATTATTAGTCTCTCAACGAAGCAATGCTGGTTTCAGCTTGCGAAAGAATAGGGGTTTGAGCCTCTGTCGAACTCACGTTGACGAAGATATGGAATCAGAGAGCAACTAAATCGTCGGACATCTTGGTTAGTTAGAAAGGCTAAATCTCTGAGGGTCCGTTGACCATTGATTAACTTAACTAAAAGTTGATAGCTTTGGGGCGAAACTTGTTGAGCGAGTTGTTGTTTATTGGTCCATGAGGGGGCTAAATTCAAAGAGCAACGCTCTGGGTGATTTTGACAATATTGAGACCATCTTGCCAGGTATTGATTAGAAGGGATGAAAAGATATTGCACCTGTCGGACAAGTGGTTCGACTGGCAACAAAGCGTTTGAGAGTTTTAAGCCAGACGCTAGTAAATAATCAGCAGAAGTTTCCTCATGTACTCGTCCTAGGGCGCAACTTAAGCGGGAACGAGACAAAGCAGTTAAGGCAGCGTTCCAATTAGCGCTCGCTTCTTCCGAGTGAGATAATTCAGCTTCTAGATTGCCGAAACTAATCAGGCATAATCCCTGATTGTTAAGGGCGAGCGGCTGCTCCAGTTCGAGCGGCTTTTGCCGTCGATGAGCAGCGACCCCTTTGGGCAAATGAGCCGTCACGGAATTCATCCCCCTTATTTAGCGGAAACTAGAGATAAAATCGATTTTGTAAAAGCAGAGCTATGACCCACATCGCTTCAAAGACGGAGTGCTATGCGCTGTTCCCAAGAAGGGGTAAGGAGCAGAATAAATCAAAGCTTATACCCCACCGAAGGTGTGCGTAGCGACCTGCTTATCGTGCCTCTGCTTTCAGAACCAGGGTTTTTGGTTAACTGTAAAATATGAGTTAAATATTTTCTCGAGCGGCTCTTGGTATTTATTAAGTAGTTGGAGTTTTTTTAAATTTGAGTACACCAGTAAGCATAAGATATAAAACCTATACTTACAATAGTAATTGCAACTAATAAAATCAAGTTTGATAGTTTTTTCATGCTTCTTAAACAGATTAGGGCAAAAAGATAAAATCTCTTTATCTCTGTAACTAAATAACAATTACACCCAATCTATTTCTAAAAGTCTTGCCATTTTGGCATATTGTTCCCAGCTTAACTTTTTGCCATACCATTTTTTTATCTGAGTAGAAGACAATATAAAAATTACTTTTTTCAGCAAGCCCTAACTATTTGTAGCGACAAAAAGCGAAATTGGTAATAGACATCTCCAGAAACCCCACTTGAGAGTTTGGTGTAGGAGGATGTCACGGAGAATCTTCAGGAATTGCCCCTCCCTTAATTAGGTCATTCTTGAGCTTGTCCGAAATTCCTAAATTATAGCCAAAGACTGCATTCTCCACTTTTGCATCTCTCAGGTTGGCACTACTCAAATTGGCACCAATCAGATCGGTATTCCTCAAGTTGGCTCCACTCAGGTTAACCTCACTCAGGTTGGCACTATTCAAATCGGCCCCAATCAGGTTAGCTCCACTTAGGTTAGCCTCACGCAGATCGGCATGATACAAGTTGGCTCCGCTCAGGTCAGCCCTACTCAGGTCAGCCCTACTCAGGTCAGCGCCACTCATGTCGGCATAACGGAGGTCGCTTCTAATTAGGTTGGCACTACTCAAATCGACTCCACTCAAATGAGCCATATTGAGGTTGACTCCACTTAAATCAACTTCTTTAGCTCCTTGATTGACAATTTGCCAGATCCTATACCATTTAGCATCAAGCTTTGTTTCTTCATTAATTTGTGTCCCTTTCAGGTAGGCTCTACTCAGGTTGGCATAACTCAGGTCGGCATAACTCAGATTGGCATAACTCAGGTTGGCATAACTCAGGTTGGCATAACTCAGATTGGCATAACTCAGATTAGCCCCAATCAGGTCAGCATAACTCAGGTTGGCATAACTCAGGTTAGCATTACTCAGGTTGACCTCACTCAGCTCGCCCGCTTCTAAGCTGGCCCCACTCAATTGGGGTCTTTCAAGATTGTTCCTTCTCCACTTATTCCAGGCCTTTATATTTTCTCTAAGCAGAGCTAATTGATTTGAGTTTGCCATCTTGCCTTATTCAAGGTTTGCGTATGCAGTTACTATTTCTTTCAATCAAACAAAATCAGGCTGCTGAAATACAGCGAAGGTCTGTGGACGTACCTCTGTCGGAGGCATAACTTTTAGTTGTATCTAGATCAGTACGGTTGAAATAGAAAAACGATTACGTGAGCGATAGAATCCCCCGACGGAGTCGGTGGGAGGATGTCAATTCTCTATCTCAATATTCCCAAATGACATTACTTTAACTCAAATCATTTAGTCGATGTTGTGAACTACCCACACTAATTGCTAGGCAATACAGTTTGGGCTTCCTAATTTCGGTTTTATATTTATTTATGCCCACCTACTTAAGTTATCGCGCTTAAATTATCTATTTTCTTGTCAAAATCATTAAGTTTTCTTTTTAACTGCCTCCTACCTTCCGCCGCAGGCGGTTAAAGCTTCACCGACCCAACTATAGATATATATGGTTCTATCAAATAATCGCCAGCGACTTTCTGTGCCATCTCAGGAGTAACCTGGGCTACATTTTCCTGAAACTGAGTATCAAATTCAATTCCCAGTCCCAAACTCTCGTACCAGCCGAAAAGCTGAGCGATTTCTGCATTAGTTTGCTTGCCTAAAGCATACTGACCTAGTAATTTATTTTTAGCAGCTTGCAGTTCCTCTGGGGTTAACTGTGTCTGACTAAGACGTTCTACCTCGGTTCGGAGTCCTTCGAGGGCGATCGCTGTATTTTCTGGCGCTGTTCCTATGTAGGCGACAAAGGGGGAAAGATCTAAACGAGTAGGATAAAAAGCAGAAACGTCGTAAGCTAACCCGCGCTTTTCTCGTAGTTCGACAAAGAGACGACTAGAAAGACCGCTACCTAAATAAGTACTGAGCAACTTTAGTCCTGCATAGTCTCTACTTTTCACCGCCGCCGCCAGATAACCCAGAATGATAATTGACTGTTGGCTTTGTTGAGGTGTTATCTTCTGAGAGGGTTGAGAATTTATCGCGGGCAATTTAAGCTGGGGAAGGGGAGTTTGTGGGGCTTGCCAATCGCCAAATACCCGATCGACTAGATCGATAGCCTCTTGGTAGGTAATGCGACCTGAGATACTAATTACCAGATTATCTGGGCGAAAATAACTTTCATGGTATTGCTGCAAGTCAGTGGGAATCAAAGAAGAAACAGTTTCTTGGGTACCCAGAATAGATACGCCATAGGGATGGTTTTGATATATTTCCTGTCTTAATCGATCGAAAGCAATATTAAAAGGTTGTTCTAGCTGAGAGCGAATGTTTTGTCGCGTTAGTTGTTTTTCTAGTTCTACCTCAGCTTCCGGGAAAGTAGGCGATCGCAAGATCTCCCCAGCCAATTTCAAGATCTGGGCAAAATCAGCAGAAATTGTCTTGATACCGACCAAAAAGTAATCTGGTGCAGCATCAGCACCCAAACTCGCACCAATTGATTCTACCTGTTCGGCAATCTCTAGAGCCGAAAATTGTTCGGTTCCTTTGGTAATTACAGCAGCTACTAAGTGAGAAAGTCCGGCTTTCTGGAGTGTATCCCATCTTCCCCCCGCACTCTTGAGGAAAATTCGAGCAGCAATAATATCTGCGGCTGGGTTTTCCACCGAGATTAAAGTGATGCCATTATCCAAAACCAGTCGTTGAATATTGAGATTGTTTCCGGTGGATTTTACTGTTTGCATTCGTTGTTGCTTGTACTTTTGACTAACAAGGTTTAAGTACTGTTACTGCGTAGCGGGAAGGGGAAAGATATTGACTAGCGAGGCGCTGAAGTTCCCAGGCTTGAAACTGCTGAATTTCATAAGGGTAAATTATCGATAATTCTGCTTTGGCGACGGTCTGATAATAACCATATAGACCTGCTAACTGACCGGGAGTTTCGGTAGAAAAGCAATAGTCATTGCAGATAAGACGCTTACAACGAGCTAATTCTGCTTCTGTGACTGGGTAGCAATGCAACTCTAAGAGGCGATCGCGAATCATCTCTTCGACCAATTCTACCTTTTCAGGTTCTAACCAAGCAGTAATTGTTAATAAACTCGAATCTTTTTGTAGAGAAAATTCACTAGTAATATCAAAAACTAATTGCTTTTGTTCCCTTAATTCTCTTACTAGCCGCGAACAACGACCGCCAGCAATTACCACAGAGAGCAAATCTAAACCAAAAGCATCTCTTAAGTTTTCTACTCCTGGTCCGTTCCAACCCATTGACAAACGAGCTAAATCTATTCTTGGTAAATATATTTGGCTGCGACGAATGTCTATCAGTGGCGGTTCTGCTGTTCGTTCGCTGGTAGGACATCGATCGGGAGGGCTAAATTGATTAAAAGCTTTGTCTACTAAAGATAGTGCTCTTTCTTCTTCTATTCCGCCGACGATCGCCACTGTCATGTTTTGTGGTTGATAGTGAGTGCGGTGAAAACAGCGCATCTGTTCGGGGGAGTATTGCTTTAGCTGTGCTTCATCTCCTAAAATTGAGCGTCCGTAGGGATGGCATTGATATATAGTTTCGCACAAGTTTTGAAATCCGATCGAGTCTGGGTCGTCCCAATGAGCGCGAATTTCTTCTAGGACTACATCTCGTTCTCGCTCAAATTCCTCCTCCGGTAGCGCAGGTTGCAGTAGAATATCTCCTAAATAGGGCAAGATCTCTGGTAGGTACTCAGCCGCCGCAGTCAGGAAAAAATGAGCGTAATCATAGCTGGTAGCGGCATTACTGATACCGCCATTATTTTCGATCGCTCGGTCAAATGCTCCAGTAGGAACCTGGTGGGAACCTTTAAAAATCATGTGTTCCAAAAAGTGCGCCATTCCCGACCAATTATCTGGCTCAGCGATCGCTCCCGCACGTACCCACACGTCAGCTACTGCTACTGGTGTAGCTGGTAAATACTGATGAATCACGGTTAAGCCGCAATCCAATTCAGAGACACTAGCAGGAAATTTGATTTGTTTGAGGCGTTCTGATAGTTGTTGCAACCTTCAATAATAACATACTTCTATATTTAAACTATGGTAGCGTTTCCTGCCTCCTTTAGGGGAGAAATTTTATCTACAAATCTTGAGATTTCTGTTTTATCCTGATCGCAGCTGAGAAAATCTGCAATGCAACCACGATCAGAGGTCAGAGGTCAGAAGTAACAACAAACAGCTAACTCCTCATTGTCGGTTTCATATTTATTTTCACTTACCCAGTTAAGAGCTAAAATTTAAAATCTAGTACCCCGTACAGATTGAAAACTGGAGTTTTTTCTA